>NZ_JANRHO010000007.1:0-128417 GCF_024733715.1 Thermophilibacter sp. ET337
CGCGGGCGACGAGCCCATCGACATGGCGCACACCACCGCGGTGCGCGCTCCCATGGTCGGCGTCTTCTACGCCGCCCCCGCGCCCGGTGCCGAGCCCTTCGTTCACGTGGGCTCCAAGGTCAAGAAGGGCGACACCCTCTGCGTCATCGAGGCCATGAAGGTCATGAACGAGGTCACCGCCGAGGAGGACGGCGAGGTCGTGGACATCTGCGTGAAGGACGGCGACCTCGTCGAGTACGGCTGCTGCCTCATGAAGATCTACTAGGAGCGGAGAAGAGCCATGAACAAGGAAGAGCTCAAGAGCCTGCTGCCGCACCGCGAGCCCATGCTCCTTCTCGACGAGGCCGAGGTCGTCGACGGCGAGGCCCACGGCAAGATCACCATCACCGGGGACGAGTTCTTCGTCCAGGGCCACTTCCCCGGCAACCCCATCGTCCCGGGCGTCATCCAGTGCGAGATGCTCGCGCAGAACTGCTGCGTCCTTCTCGCCGACGACCTGGCCGCCAAGGGCGCCACGCCCTTCTACACGAGCCTCGACAAGGTGCGCTTCAAGCGCCCCGTGCGCCCCGGCGAGACCATCGAGCTCACCTGCCGCATCACCAAGAGCCGCGGGCCCTTCCGCTTTGCCACGGGCGAGGCCCGCGTGAACGGCGAGCTCTGCTGCCAGGCGGAGATGTCCTTCGCCCTGATGTAGTGGCTGCAGGGTGATGAAGGGGGACGGCCCCTTTCATCACCCGCGTTTTTGATGAAACGGGACCGTCCCTTTTTCATCGCCCAGGAGGCGACGATGTTCGACAAGATTCTCATTGCGAACCGCGGCGAGATCGCCGTCCGCGTGATTCGCGCCTGCAAGGAGATGGGCGTCAAGACCGTGGCGGTGTACTCCACTGCGGACGCGGAGGCCCTCCATGTGGCGCTCGCCGACGAGGCCTACTGCGTCGGCGGCCCCCGCCCGGCGGACAGCTACCTCAACGAGGACGCTATCCTCACCGTGGCGCTGCAGTCCGGCGCCAAGGCCATCCACCCCGGCTACGGGTTCTTCTCGGAAAACGCGCACTTCGCCCGCGAGTGCCGCGACTGCGGCCTCGTGTTCTGCGGCCCCGCGCCCGAGGTCATCGAGCGCATGGGCGACAAGGACGCGGCCCGGCGCACCGCGCGGGGGGCCGGCGTGCCCATCGTTCCCGGCTGCGACCTTTTGGGCAGCGCCGAGGAGGCCGTGGCCGAGGCGGAGCGCATCGGCTGCCCGGTCCTGATCAAAGCCCGCTCGGGCGGCGGCGGCCGCGGCATCCGCAAGGTCGAGCGCCCCGAGGACGCCGCCCGGGCATTCACCGAGGCCCACGCCGAGGCCGAGGCCGCCTTCGGCGACGGCGAATGCTACATGGAGAAGTTCGTCTCGCCCGCCCACCACGTTGAGGTGCAGGTTCTGGCCGACGCCCACGGCAACGTGGTCAGCCTCGGCGAGCGCGAGTGCTCCGTGCAGCGCCGCAACCAGAAGCTCATCGAGGAGAGCCCGGCGCCGTGCCTCGACGCCCACCCCGAGGTGCGCGCCCACATGCACAAGGCCGCCCGCGACCTCACGCGCGCCGTGGGCTACGTGGGCGTGGGCACGATCGAGTTCCTCTATGCCGACGACGGCAGCTTCTACTTCATGGAGATGAACACGCGCCTGCAGGTCGAGCACCCCGTCACGGAGTTCGTGAGCGGCATCGACCTCGTCAAGTGGCAGCTGCGCGTGGCCGCCGGCGCCGAGCTGCCCTTCTCGCAGGACGACATCGCCATCACCGGCCACGCGATCGAGTGCCGCATCAACGCCGAGACCCCGGAGTTCCTCCCGTCTTGCGGCGACATCACGATGCTGCACGTCCCGGGCGGCCCGCAGGTGCGCTTTGACTCCGCGCTCTACGTGGGCGCCGTGGTGCCGCCGTACTACGACTCGCTGCTCGGCAAGCTCATCGTGTGCTCGTCCACGCGCGAGGAGGCCATCCGCAAGATGCGCTCGGCCCTGGGCGAGCTCGTGGTCGAGGGCGTGGCCGAGAACAGCGAGCTGCACCTCGACATCCTCTCCAACCCCGAGTTCGTCTCCGGCAACTATCACACCAACCTGATGGAGCACCTCTATGAGTAAGCGCGAGAAGAGCGTCAACGCCCTCGAGGGGCCCATGACCGAGGCCTCGCCGGAGTTCCCCGAGCGCCACGTCCTCGTCAAGTGCCCCGGGTGCCGGCGCGTCATCGACCAGGACAAGCTCGAGAAGAGCCTCGAGGTCTGCCCTCGCTGCGGTCGTCACCTGCGCGTCTCCGGGCGCAAGCGCATGCGCATCACCGTCGACGAGGGGAGCTTCGAGGAGTGGGACCGCGGGCTCGCCGCTACGGACTTCCTCGAGTTTCCGGGCTATGCCGAGAAGCTCGAGGCCGCGCGCGAGAAGAGCCACGAGGCTGACGCCGTCGTGTGCGGCCGCGGCACCATCGGCGGGCATGCGTGCGCCCTGTTCTTCATGGACGCCGACTTCATGATGGGCTCGATGGGCTCGGTCGTGGGCGAGAAGATCACGCGGACCTTCGAGCGCGCCCGCGAGCTCGGCCTGCCCGTCGTGGGGTTCACCGTCTCCGGCGGCGCGCGCATGCAGGAGGGCACGACCTCGCTCATGCAGATGGCCAAGGTCTCCGCCGCCGTGCGTCGTCACTCCGAGGCGGGGCTTCTCTACGTGACCGTCCTCACCGACCCCACCACCGGCGGCGTCACGGCGAGCTTTGCCATGGAGGGCGACGTCATCATCGCCGAGCCCGGCGCGCTCGTCGGCTTTGCCGGCCCGCGCGTGGTGGAGCAGACCACGCACAAGAAGCTGCCCGCGGGCTTTCAGCGCTCCGAGTTCCTGCTCGAGCACGGGTTCTGCGACCTCATCGTGGAGCGCAAGGACCTGGTGGCCACCCTCGCCGAGCTCCTCGCCCTCCACAAGGGCGAGGTCCCGGCCGCGGGCGCCCCGCACGCGCTCGCCCACGAGGAGCCGCGCGGCCGTCGCGGCGCCCGCCCCAGGCGCGCGCCGGAGCCCCAGAGCGCCTATGACATCGTCAAGCTCACCCGCTCCACCGACCGCGCGACGGCGCTCGAGCTCGCCCAGCGCGGCCTCGACGGCTTTGTCGAGCTGCACGGCGACCGCCTCTTCGCCGACGACGCGGCCGTCGTCGCCGGCATCGGCTGGAAGGGCGGGCGCGTGCTCACGGTCGTTGCCATCGAGCGCGGCAACACCACCAAGGAGCGCGTGCGCCGCAACTTTGGCATGGCCCACCCCGAGGGCTACCGCAAGGCCCAGCGCCTCATGCGCCAGGCCGAGAAGTTCCACCGCCCGGTGCTGTGCCTCGTGGACACGTCGGGCGCCTACTGCGGCATCGGTGCAGAGGAGCGCGGCCAGGGCGAGGCCATCGCCTCGAGCCTCGTGGAGATGAGCGGGCTCAAGACGCCGATCGTGAGCGTCGTGGTGGGGGAGGGCGGCTCGGGCGGCGCGCTCGCCCTGGCCCTCGCCGACCGCGTCTACATGCTCGGCAGCGCCGCCTACTCCGTCGTGAGCCCCGAGGGCTGCGCGTCGATCCTCTGGAAGGACACCAAGCGCGCCGACGAGGCGGCCGCCGCCCTGCACATCACGGCGGGCGACCTCGTCGAGCTCGGTCTTGTCGACGGTATGGTGCCGGACCTCGGCCTCACCCACGCAGAGATCGCGCATGATATGATGCGCGAGGTCGAGATCGCCCTCGACGAGCTCTCCGGACTCTCCGCGGAGGAGCTGGTCAGCCGTCGTTACGATAAGTTCCGCGCAATGGGAGGAAACCGCATATGCTCGCAATAGTCACCGACTCCACCTGTGGCCTCACCCGCGCCGAGGCCTCCGAGCTGGGCGTCACCGTCGTCCCCATGACCTACACCGTCGACGCCACCTGGCACGAGGAGAGCTTCGTCGGCGAGGGCGGCGACTACGCCGCGCTCTTCTCGGGCAGCCATCACGTCGCCACCCACGCGGTGCGCACCTCCGTCTTCGAGGAGGTCTTCAAGCGCCTGCTCGACGAGGGCAACGACGTGCTCTGCGTCACCATCTCCTCGCGCCTGTCCGGCGCGTTCCGCAGCGCCGAGGACGCCGCGACCCACCTCGCGAGCGAGAACCTTGCCGTCCTGGACTCCTGGGTCACGGCCGGCGCGCTCGAGTTTCTCGTCCGCCGCGCCCGCTCGCTCGCCGACGGCGGCTGCACGCTCGAGGAGGTCTTCGCCGACCTCGCGACCCTGCGCCGCGACACGCGCATCGTCTTCAGCGTGCCCAACATGGACGCGCTCTCCCGCAGCGGCCGCCTCGGCGCCATCCGCCGCGCCGTCGCGACCAAGCTCAACCGCTATCCGGTCATGTGCCTGCACGAGGGCGGCATCGAGCAGCTCGATGACGGCCGTGGCGCCCGCGGCATGGCGGCCGTGATGGCCGAGCAGGTGCCCGACGGCACCACCGACCTCGTGATCTCCCACTTCGGCCCGCGTGGCGTCGAGGCCCGCGAGGTCTTTCTCGCCGTGCGCGCCCGCTTCCCGGAGGCGCGCGTCCGCGTGAAGGACGGCGGCCCGGTCCTCGCCGAGCACCTCGGCCTCGGTGCCGTGGGCCTCTCCTGGGCATAGCGTCTCTGCGACAGTCCGCCTTCGTGCGGGTTCCGGACGGTTTGGACTTGGGAACCGTCCGGAACCCGCACGCTCTTCTCGGACGTGCGGCTTCCGGTCACTTTGGGCTCCCGGACCGTCCGGAACCCGCATGCGCCTCGGGAACGTGCGGCTTCCGGACGGTCTGCCGAGAAGAACAGTCCGGTCGCCGCACGTTCTTCTCGCCCGCGTGTACTTTACGTGGAGGATGGATACGCCCGGCTCCGTGGCGTTTTGACAACAGGGAGCCATGCGCGTAGAGTTCAACGTCGCGTCAATCCGGGGCAGAGGTGCTGCTCGGCCCTTGAATACAACAAAAAGGCACGTCGATAGGTATAGAAGGAGAGAACTTTGCCTACTATCAACCAGCTCGTTCGCAACGGACGCATGAGCGTCAAGTCGAAGTCCAAGAACGCAGCCCTGCAGCACAACCCCCAGAAGCGCGGCGTGTGCACCCGCGTCTTCACCACCACCCCCAAGAAGCCGAACTCCGCCCTTCGTAAGGTCGCCCGTGTGCGCCTCGTCAACGGCATCGAGGTCACGGCCTACATCCCCGGCGAGGGCCACAACCTCCAGGAGCACTCCATCGTGCTGATCCGCGGCGGCCGCGTCCGCGACCTCCCCGGTGTCCGCTACAAGATCATCCGTGGCGCCTACGACTGCGCCGCCGTGCAGAACCGCCAGAAGGCGCGCTCCCGCTACGGTACCAAGCGCCCCAAGTAGTCCGTCACGTAAACGCACCTTAAGATCTGAGGAGATACAAACATGCCGCGTCGTGCATCTAAGACCCACCGTCGCGAGATTCAGCCGGATGCCGTCTACAACAACCGCCTCGTGACCCAGCTCATCAACAAGGTCCTTCTCGACGGCAAGAAGGCCACCGCCGAGCGCGTCGTCTACGGCGCCTTCGACATCGTCGCCGAGAAGTCCGGCGAGGACGCCCTCACCGTCTTCAAGAAGGCCATGGACAACATCCGCCCGACCCTCGAGGTCAAGCCCAAGCGCGTCGGTGGCGCCACCTACCAGGTGCCCATGGAGGTCAACTCCCGCCGCTCCACCCAGCTCGCCATCCGCTGGATGGTCAACTTCTCGCGCGCCCGCAAGGAGAAGACCATGTCCGAGCGCCTCGCCAACGAGATCCTCGACGCCTCCAACGGCGTCGGCGCTTCCGTGAAGCGTCGCGAGGACCTCTTCAAGATGGCCGAGGCCAACCGCGCCTTCTCTCACTACCGCTTCTAGTCCGCGAGATCGAGGAGTTGCCACATGGCTAAGCCCAAGTACAAGCTTGAGGACCTCCGCAACATCGGCATCATGGCCCACATCGACGCGGGCAAGACCACCACGACGGAGCGCATCCTCTACTACACCGGCAAGACCCACAAGATCGGCGAGGTCCACGACGGCGCCGCCACCATGGACTGGATGGTTCAGGAGCAGGAGCGCGGCGTGACCATCACCTCCGCGGCCACCACGTGCTTCTGGAAGGACCACGTCATCCAGATCATCGACACCCCGGGCCACGTTGACTTCACGTCTGAGGTCGAGCGCTGCCTGCGCGTCCTCGACGGCGCGGTCGCGGTCTTCGACGCCGTCGCCGGCGTCCAGCCGCAGTCCGAGACCGTCTGGCGTCAGGCGACCACCTACGGCGTCCCCCGCATCGCGTTCATCAACAAGTATGACCGCGTCGGCGCCGACTTCTTCCACGCCATCGACACCATGAAGGACCGCCTGCACGCCAACGCCGTTGCCGCGCAGATCCCCATGGGCTCCGAGTCCAATTTCTGGGGTCTCATCGATCTGGTCACCATGACCGCGTGGGACTTCAAGGAGGACTCCAAGGGCATGATCTACCCCGAGGTCATGGACTCCATCCCCGAGGAGTTCGCCGACCTCGCCCAGGAGAAGCGCGAGGAGCTGCTCGACGCCGCCTCCAACTTCTCTGACGAGATCATGGAGGCCGTGCTCGAGGAGGCCGAGATCTCCGTCGACGACCTCAAGGCGGCCCTGCGCAAGGGCGTCATCGCCGGCGAGCTCAACCTCGTCTTCGTGGGCTCCGCCTACAAGAACAAGGGCATCCAGGAGCTGCTCGACGCCGTCGTCGACTACCTCCCGAGCCCGCTCGACGTCGCCGAGATCGACGGCACCAACCTCAAGGGCGAGCCCGACGTCCGTCACGCCGACGCCAAGGAGCCCTTCGCGGCCCTCGCCTTCAAGATCATGACCGACCCCTACGTCGGCAAGCTCACCTACATCCGCGTCTACTCCGGCCAGGCCGAGGCGGGCTCCTACGTCTACAACTCGGTCAAGGACAACCGCGAGCGTCTTGGCCGCATCCTCGAGATGAACGCCAACGACCGCGTTGACCGTGACGCCTGCTTCGCCGGCGACATCGTCGCCTGCGTCGGCCTCAAGAACACCACCACCGGCGAGACCCTCTGCGACGAGAAGCACCCGATCATCCTCGAGTCCATCGAGTTCGCGACCCCGGTCATCTCCGTCGCCGTCGAGCCCAAGACCAAGGCCGAGCAGGACAAGATGTCCGTGGGCCTGGCCAAGCTCGCCGAGGAGGACCCGACCTTCCAGGTCCACACCGACCACGAGACCGGCCAGACCATCATCTCCGGCATGGGCGAGCTGCACCTCGAGATCATCGTCGACCGTCTGCGTCGCGAGTTCAAGGTCGACGCCAACGTCGGCAAGCCCCAGGTCGCCTACCGCGAGACCGCCGGCAAGGCCGTCATGCACGCCGAGGGCAAGTTCGTCCGCCAGTCCGGCGGCCGCGGCCAGTACGGTCACGCGATCATCGACATGGAGCCCAACGAGGAGGGCAAGGGCTACGAGTTCGAGAACGCCATCGTCGGTGGCGTCATCCCGAAGGAGTACATCCCCTCCATCGACAAGGGCATTCAGGAGGCGCTCGAGAGCGGCGTCATCGCCGGCTACCCGGTCGTCGACATCAAGGTGAAGCTCATCGACGGCTCCTACCACGAGGTCGACTCCTCCGAGGCCGCCTTCAAGATCGCCGGCTCCATGGCCATCAAGGAGGCCCTGCGCAAGTCCGACCCGATTCTCCTCGAGCCCGTCGAGCAGGTCGAGGTCGAGACGCCCGAGCAGTACATGGGCGACGTCATGGGCAACCTCTCCTCCCGCCGCGGCAAGATCGAGGGCATGGAGGATCGTCGCGACACCAAGGTCATCAAGGCCAAGGTGCCCCTGGGCGAGATGTTTGGCTACGCCACCGACCTTCGCTCCCAGACGCAGGGTCGCGCGAGCTACACCATGCAGTTCGACTCCTACGAGCCCGTCCCGAAGAACATCCGTGACGAGATCGTCGCCAAGAACGGCGGAAGCGCTTCTTAAGTCAACGACCACGAGCCCTAGCTCATTTGGAGGTACAAAGTGTCAAGCCAGAAGATCAGGATTCGCCTCAAGGGCTACGATCACGAGGTCGTTGATCAGTCCGCGAAGCTCATCGTCGACACCGCTCAGAAGACCGGTGCCCGCGTGTCCGGCCCCATCCCCCTGCCCACCGAGCGCAACCTCTACACGGTCATCCGCTCGCCGCACAAGGACAAGGACTCCCGCGAGCAGTTCGAGATGCGCACCCACAAGCGCCTCATCGACATCCTCGACCCCTCGCCCTCCACGGTCGACTCGCTCATGCGTCTTGACCTCCCGGCCGGCGTGGACATCGAGATCAAGCTCTAATCTCTAACGCACGGTTTGGGCGCCCCGACCTTCCAAGGAGGTCGGGGCGTTCTTCTTTCTCGCCGCCACTTTGGCCCCGCGATGTTCCGTCAGGACGAGGTCTGGTGCCGCCTGGCGTTATGAGCGCGGGTGCGAGCAAGAGGACGACGAGGCATGTGATAGGCTGCCGTTGGAAACTGAGTGAATGGGGCAGCCATGAGACGTCCGACTAGGCCGAACGCCGCGTTTGTCCTTCTCGCGCTGTGCGCCCTTCTTGGCGCCGGGCTTGTTGTGGGGCTTACGGGATGCAGCGGGCAGGCCGTGTCGGACGCGTCGTCCAAGGAGGCTGCGGAGGTCTCCGATGAGGCCCCCGAGGTCGAGGGCCGCGCATCTGCCTATGTCGAGTTCGTCGATGACTACCTTTTCTGGGGAGAGGACGAGGAGCTCCGGGTGGCTTCGATCGCGCGTAACGGCGGGCTCGAGGAGCTTGAGGACGCCGGCGCCTTTGATGACGACGTCCGTCGCCTCGCTGCGCTCGACGGCGTTCTGTACGTTTCCACGGACGGCGGCATCTACCGCATGGACGCCAGGGATGATGCGGAGGATACGGAGCTTCTTGTTGCGCAGGGCGGCATTGAGGACTTTTGGGTGACGTCCCAGGGGATCATCTATCTCGTGGAGGGCGATTTGTACGGTGCGCCCGTCGACGGCGGCGACGAAGAGGGGCTGATGAGCGGCGTCTGGGACTACGTCGTTGCCGATGGCTCGCTTGTCGTGCTCGGCGAGGACGGTGCCCTCTTGAGGTGCGGTCTCGACGGTACCGAGGCGGTCATCGTAGAGGAGGCGCGCGATCGCTACGATGAGTCGCTGCTCCTCGCGGAGGGCGATGACGTGTATTTGGTCTCAGACAAGCTGCTGGTGCTGCGGGCAGGCGAGGACGCCCTCGAGGACGTGGGGCTCGAGCGGGAGATACGGGACACGGTCGACGTGGTCATCTACGATGGGGGCGTGCTCTACGAGGCATCCAACGAGAAGCCCTATCGTCATGTTTTTGACGCCGATGCAGCGGGGGATGAGGAGGTGGACCACTGCCTGTTCCGAGGCAAGCCCTACGGAAGGGTGCGTGACGGCCTCAACTACTACACCATTCTCGGGGATGAGATTCGGGTGACCGACGTTCAGAGCCTTGAGTACGAGGACTTCGAGGCCGACGAGCTGCTTGATGGCGACGCTGAGAAGAGCGCGGGAGCCTCGTCGGGCTCCTCCTACGGCTCGGATGCGTCCACATCTCACGACGACTCTGATGGGGCGGGTTCGACCGCCGGTTATGACATTGCCTCGAACATCACGCTTTGCCTCACAGACGGCCTCGCGCTTCTCTCCACTGACCACTTTAACCTCTATATGCCTCGAAGCCAGGTCGAGGATGGTCTGTGGCACATCGAGGCCGTCGACTCCACCACCCTCGTCTTTAGCTACTCGAAGGCTCTGGAGGCGGGCTACGGCGGGAGGGTCTTCACGCTCGAGGCGTTCGACTGGGGGGACAATGCCTACGCGGACATCCCCGCCTCCTTCGTCGCGGGCCTGAGCGAGGACAAGAAGTACGTCGTCTACCTGGCGACCGACCTTCAGTACGATAGCGGCAGCTCCCTACAGCGTGAGCAGTACGCCGAGATGCGGTCCTATGCGGAAAGTCTGGACATGAACTCCAGCGCCAATGGCGGCTCCTTCAATCCGATCTAGAGATCCCCGTCTTCCAAAGAGACCGGCGTGCTTCGTCTGGGCGCGACGATTGTTTCACGGGTGGTGCCATGCCACAGCTTGCGTTGCATTGCGCTATTCCCGCACGCTAGTATGGCGAGAAGAACGGCGTCGTTGGAGGGTGTCTTATGAACATCGTGTGCCTGGACCTTGAGGGCGTGCTGGTGCCGGAGATCTGGATCGCGTTCGCTGACGAGTCGGGCATCCCCGAGCTGCGCCGCACCACGCGCGACGAGCCGGACTACGACAAGCTCATGGCGTTTCGTCTGGGCGTCCTGCGCGAGCACGGCCTTGGCCTGCGCCAGATCCAGGACGTCATCTCCCGCATCGACCCGCTGCCCGGGGCGCGCGCGTTTCTCGACGCGCTGCGCGAGCGCACGCAGGTCGTCATTCTCTCCGACACGTTCGAGGAGTTTGCGCGCCCCCTCATGGGCAAGCTCGGCTGGCCCACGCTGATGTGCAACTCGCTCGAGGTGGCGCCGTCCGGCGAGATCGTCCGTCACGTCATGCGCTGCGAGAACCCCAAGCTCACGACCGTCCGCGCGCTCCAGTCCTGCGGCTATGAGACCATCGCTGCGGGCGACTCCTTCAACGACCTTGCCATGATCCGCGCGAGCAAGGCGGGCTTCCTCTTTAGGAGCACGGTAGCGATCCAGGAGGCCAACCCCGACCTTCCGGCGCTCGAGTCCTACGACGAGCTGCTCGCCGCTATCACGGAGGCCCTCTAGCATGCCGCGTCTCTACATCTTGCGGCACGGTCAGACCGAGTTCAACCTCCAGCACCGCGTGCAGGGCCACTGCGACTCCCCGCTCACCGAGCTCGGCGTCGAGCAGGCGCACGCGGCCGGCGCGTGGCTCGCCGACCAGGGGGTGCGCTTTGAGAGGATCTTCTCGTCTCCGCTCGGGCGTGCGCTCGCCACAGCGGAGATTGTGCGCGAGGAGCTGGCGGCGGCCGGGCTGCCCGCGCCGGAAGTGGAGCCTGTCGACGGCTTGATCGAGCGGAGCTACGGCCCCTTTGAGAGCGGCCCTGCCGCCGACGTCCCCGCCGAGCTCTGGGATCCCGGCGAGGCGCTCGTGCCGTACGGTGGGGAGGGGAGCGCCGCGCTGCGGGAGCGCATCGTGGGCGCGATAACCGGGCTCATGCTCTCCTCGCGTGCGCAAACGGTGCTCGCGGTGAGCCACGGCTCGGCAACGCTTCAGTTCAAGCGCGCCTGGGAGCCGCTCGCGCGCTGCCCGCAGGACGTCCACCTCGGCAACTGCTGCGTTCTGGTCTACGAGTTCGACCCCGCGACGCGCGCATTTGCGTGCGAGCAGATCGTGAACCAGCGGCGTGACAATTAGGACAGGTTAAATTGTCACGCCGAGAAGTGCGGCCGTTTTTGGGTGGTCGGCCCCTCAAGTGCGCCCACCCTCTCGCGGGACGGCATCGAGTGCGGCGAACGAGTGCGGCCCGGACCGCACTCGATGCGGGGGCTGAGAAGTGCGGGCCGCGTCTCGGGTGTTGCAGAGAAGTGCGGCCGCACTCATGAGTGCGGTCGAGAAGTGCGGCCGTTTTTGGGCGGTCGGCCCCTCAAGTGCGCCCACTCTCTCGCGGGACGGCATCGAGTGCGGCGAACGAGTGCGGCCCGGACCGCACTCGATGCAGGGACAGAGAAGCGAGACGGCCCAGGAGAAGAGCCTCGCCTCGGGAATGGATACGCCCGGCGCCGCGGAAAGTCGAGCCCCAGCTCAGACGCCACAAAACTTTTGCGTAGACATTGTGAATTCGCGTATGCGCGTGTAGACTAGACAGGCTGCGCTAATGGGGACAGCTATGCCGTGCCCACGGAGCAGCAGATACAGGACGTGGTCCTCTGGGGACGGACGCAAGGGGCGTCCGAAATAGCCCATGACCACTGAGGGTTAGGAAAGAGCATGGTCAGCATGATCCTTGGCCGCAAGCTTGGGATGACGCAGATCTGGGACGAGAACGACAACGTCGTGCCCGTCACCGTCATCCAGGCTGGCCCCTGCACTGTCTCGCAGGTCAAGACGAAGGCGACCGACGGCTACGACGCCGTCCAGATCGGCTTCGGAGACATCTCCGCCAAGCACGTCAACAAGCCCATGGCCGGCCACTTCAAGGCCGCCGGCGTCGAGCCGATGCGCTACCTGCGCGAGGTCCGCGTCGAGAACGGCGAGGAGCACAAGACCGGCGACGTCGTGACCGTCGCTGACTTCGCCGACGTCAAGGCCGTCGACGTCATCGGCACCTCCAAGGGCAAGGGCTTCCAGGGCACCGTCAAGCGCTGGAACTTCTCCCGTGGCCCCATGACCCACGGCTCCCGCAACCAGCGCCGCCCGGGTTCCATCGGCCAGTGCGCCTACCCCGCGCGCGTCCGCAAGGGCCTGCACATGTACGGCCACATGGGCGACGCTCGCGTGACGGTCAAGAACCTCAAGCTCGTCCGCATCGACGCCGAGCAGAACCTCATGCTCGTCAAGGGCGCTGTCCCCGGCGGCAAGAACGCTCTCGTCCAGATCCGCATGGCCTAAGTGCCAGGAAAACTCTTAGGCTAACAAGGAGGACAGAATGTCCAAGTACGCAATCAAGAACGTCGAGGGGGCTCAGGTCGCCGAGGCCGAGCTCGCCGACGGCGTCTTCGGCATCGAGCCGAACATCCCCGTTATTCACCAGGCCGTGGTTGCCATCGAGAGCTGCGCTCGTCAGGGCACCCACTCCGTGAAGAACCGCCACGAGGTCTCCGGCGGCGGCGTCAAGCCCTATCGTCAGAAGGGCACCGGCCGCGCTCGCCAGGGCTCCATCCGCGCTGGTCAGTGGACCGGCGGCGGCGTGATCTTCGGGCCCACCCCGCGCAGCCACGCCAAGCGCATCAACAGCAAGATGGTCAAGCTGGCCATGCGCTCCGTGCTCTCCGGCAAGGTCGCCGACGGCGAGCTCGTCCTCGTCGACAGCCTCTCCTTCGAGAAGCCCTCGACCAAGCAGGCCGTGGCCCTTCTCGCCGCCCTCGGCATCGCCGAGAAGCGCGTGACCGTCGTCGTCTCCGACGATGACGTCAACGCCTACCTCTCCTTCCGCAACCTCCAGAAGGTGAACGTTATCGGCGTCTCCGAGGCCAACACCCGCAACCTCATCGACAACGGCGCGCTCGTCATGACCGCCGACATCGCCAAGCAGCTCGGGGAGGTGCTCGCATAATGAACTCCGTCTACAACGTGATCATCCGCCCGATCGTCTCCGAGCGTTCCTTTGACCTCATGGAGCAGGGCAAGTACACCTTCGAGGTGGCCAAGAACGCCCCCAAGGAGGAGATCGCCGCCGCCGTTGAGAAGCTCTTCAACGTGCACGTGGTCAAGGTCAACACCATGAACGTCTCCGGCAAGAAGAAGCGCGTCCGCTACCAGAACCCCGGCACCACGCGCTCCTGGAAGAAGGCCGTGGTGACCCTCGCCGCCGGCGAGACGATCGAGATCTTCGGCAGCCAGCAGGCCGCCGAGTAGCTCGGCACTCCGCCCGCGCCCCGAAAGGGGCCGGGCTTCTATGCCGCGTGTGATGGATACGCGCGGTACCGTGGTAATCCGGTGTCGCCCGCCACTCCCTGAGCGGGACGGCCAACGGAAACGAAGGGAAAGAGTCAATGGCAGTCAAGCACCTCAAGCCCACGAGCGCCGGCAGGCGTTTCCAGACGGTCTCGGACTTCTCCGAGATCACCTGCACCAAGCCCGAGAAGTCGCTTCTCGAGCCCCTGCCCAAGAAGGCCGGCCGCAACAACAACGGCCGCATCACCACCCGTCACCAGGGTGGCGGCAACAAGCGTCAGTACCGCAAGATCGACTTCAAGCGCCGCATGGACGACGTGCCGGCCAAGGTCGCCACGATCGAGTACGACCCCAACCGCTCCGCCCGCATCGCGCTGCTCCACTACGCCAACGGCGCCAAGGCCTACATCCTGTGCCCCGAGGGCCTGCACGTGGGTGACGTGGTCTACTCCGGCACCAAGGACGTCGACATCAAGCCCGGCAACTGCATGCCGCTCTCTGAGATCCCCGTCGGCACCCTGGTTCACGCCGTGGAGTTCCAGCCCGGCAAGGGCGCCGCGATGGCTCGTGCCGCCGGCACCTCCGTGCAGCTCATGGGCAAGGACAACGGCTACGCCGTCCTGCGCATGCCCTCCTCCGAGCTTCGCCGCGTTCTTCTCACCTGCCGCGCCACCATCGGCGAGGTGGGCAACGCCGAGCACTCCAACATCGTGATCGGCAAGGCCGGCCGCAACCGCTGGAAGGGCGTCCGCCCGACCGTTCGTGGTACGGTCATGAACCCGGTCGACCACCCGCACGGCGGCGGCGAGGGCAAGAACCACACCTCCGGCCGTCCGTCCGTGACGCCCTGGGGCAAGCCGACGAAGGGTTACAAGACGCGCGACCCGAAGAAGGCCTCCAACCGCCTGATCATCCGTCGCCGCAAGTCCAAGTAGTCGCAACACGAGTAGTAGGAGATAGAAAGCATGAGCAGAAGTCTCAAGAAGGGCCCGTTCGTGGAGACTCGCCTCCTCGCGCGTGTCGCCGCTCAGAACGAGGCCGGCACCAAGGAGGTCATCAAGACCTGGTCGCGCTCCTCGACCATCTTCCCCGAGATGGTCGGTCACACGATCGCCGTCCACGACGGCCGCAAGCACGTGCCCGTGTACGTCACCGAGTCCATGGTCGGGCACAAGCTGGGCGAGTTCGCCCCCACCCGCACCTTCCGTGGTCACAAGGAAAAGTAGGGTAGGGAGCTAACATGCCTCAGAACAACACCAACGAGGTCCGCGCGACGGCCAAGTACGTCCGCGTCGCCCCTCGCAAGGCTCGCGCCGTCGTCTCGCTGATCCGCAACCTCCCCGTCGAGAAGGCCCTCGAGGTCCTGCAGTTCTCGACCCGCGCGGCCTCCGTCGATGTCGCCAAGGTCCTGCGCTCCGCGATCGCCAACGCCGTCAACAACAACGGCCTGCGCGAGGACACGCTCGTCGTCAAGCTCGCCTACGTTGACGAGGGCCCGACGCTCAAGCGCATCCGTCCGCGCGCCAAGGGCTCCGCTTCTCGCATCAACAAGCGCATGAGCCACATCACCGTCGTCGTCGCTCCTCGAAAGGAGGCGTAGGGAAAGCATGGGTCACAAGGTTCAGCCGACTGGCTTCCGTCTCGGCATCACCGAGGAGTGGCGTTCCCGCTGGTACGCCGATAAGAACTACGCCGAGAACCTCGGCAACGATCTCGCCATTCGCTCCTACCTCGAGAAGCGCCTCGCCAAGGCCGCCCTCTCCCGCGTCGACATCGAGCGCGCCGGCGACAAGGTGAAGGTCACCATCTACACCGGCCGTCCCGGCATCGTGATCGGCAAGAAGGGCGCCGACATCGACGTCCTGCGCGCCGACCTCGAGAAGGTCGCCGGCGTCTCCAAGGGCCAGGTCGCCGTTGACGTCATCGAGGTCAAGCGCCCCGAGCTCGACGCCAACCTCGTCGCCCAGTCCATCGCCGAGCAGCTCGAGGGCCGCGTCGCCTTCCGTCGCGCCATGCGCAAGGCCGTCCAGTCCGCCCGCAAGGCCGGCGCCAAGGGCATCCGCATCCAGTGCTCCGGCCGCCTCAACGGCGCCGAGATGGGCCGCCGCGAGTGGTACCGCGAGGGTCGCGTGCCCCTGCACACCCTCCGCGCCGTGATCGACTACGGCCAGTCCACCGCCCGCACCACCATGGGTGCCTGCGGCATCAAGGTTTGGATCTACTTCGGCGAGAAGCTCCCCGGCCAGGCCACCCCGCGTCCGGCGCTTGAGGGCTCCAGCCGTCCCCGTCGTGGTCGCAACGAGAGGAGGAACCGCTAATGCTCGCACCTAAGCGCGTTCTTCACCGCAAGGTCCAGCGTGGCTCCATGAAGGGCCACGCCAAGGGCAACACCGAGCTGCACTTTGGCAGCTACGGCATCCAGGCCCTCGAGGCTCACTGGATCACCAACCGCCAGATCGAGGCCTGCCGTGTCGCCATGACCCGTTACATGAAGCGTGGCGGCAAGGTCTGGATCACCATCTTCCCGGACAAGCCCATCACCAAGAAGCCGGCCGAGACCCGCATGGGCTCCGGCAAGGGCAACCCCGAGGAGTGGGTGGCCGTTGTCAAGCCGGGCCGCATCATGTTCGAGATCGACGGCGTCTCCGACGAGGTCGCCCGTGAGGCCCTCCGTCTCGCTCAGCACAAGCTGCCCATCAAGAGCAAGATCGTCACCCGCACCGAGCAGGACGGGGAGGAATAGTCAATGAAGTACACCGACATCAAGGCCATGAGCGACGACGAGCTCGCCAAGAAGCTGGAGGAGGGCCGCGCTGAGCTCTTCAACCTCCGCTTCCAGATGGCCACGAGCCAGCTCGACAACACGGCTCGCGTCAAGACCGTCAAGAAGGACATCGCGCGCGTCCTCACCGAGCAGCGCGCCCGTCAGATCGCCGCGGAGAAGTCCGCTGCGCAGAACTAGATCGCAGGAGAATGACTATGGCTGAGACCACCAGGAACGCTCGTAAGGTCGTCACCGGGACTGTCGTCTCCATCTCCGGCGACAAGTCCATCACGGTCAAGATCGACTACCGCAAGCGTCACCCCAAGTACGGCAAGATGATGACCATCTCGAAGAAGCTCCACGCCCATGACGAGAAGAACGAGTGCGGCCTCGGCGACACCGTCACCGTCATGGAGACCCGCCCGCTGTCCAAGACCAAGCGTTGGCGTCTCGTGGAGATCGTCGAGCGCGCCAAGTAAGTATCAGTGACGAGCCTTAACCCACGTGCGTCGCACGTGCGGACGCACCTCTGGGTGGGCACACGTTCGGAGGAACACCAATGATTCAGATGGAGACCATGCTCAACGTCGCTGACAACAGCGGCGCCCGACGCGTGAAGTGCGTCAAGGTCCTCGGTGGCTCCAAGCGTCGCTACGCCGGCCTGGCCGACGTCATCATCGGCGCCGTGCAGGAGGCCACCCCGGGCGGACAGGTGAAGAAGGGCGACATCGTTCGCTGCGTCATCGTCCGCACGGTCAAGGAGACCCGTCGCAAGGACGGCAGCTACATCCGCTTTGACCAGAACGCCTGCGTTCTCGTCAACAAGGAGGGCGAGCCCAAGGGCACCCGTATCTTCGGGCCCGTCGCCCGCGAGCTGCGCGACCACAAGTACATGAAGATCGTCTCGCTCGCGCCTGAGACGCTCTAGGGAGTGAGGACGAATGGCTAAGATGCATGTGAAGAGCGGCGACAAGGTCGTCGTGCTCTCCGGTAAGGACAAGGGCAAGGAGGGCACCGTCCTCCGTGCCAAGCCCGCCGAGGGCAAGGTTCTCGTCGAGGGCGTCGCCGTGGTCAAGAAGGCCGTGCGCCCCAACGCCCAGAACCAGCAGGGCGGCATCATCGAGCAGGAGGCCTTCATCGACGCCTCCAACGTGATGGTCGTCTGCCCGACCTGCGGCAAGCCCACCCGCGTTGGCCACGACGTCAACGACGAGGGCAAGAAGGTCCGCGTCTGCAAGAAGTGCGGCGCCAAGTTCTAAGAGCTTGATCGCGCCTGCGTGGGGAGGCCCCGGTATTCCTTCGCGATGTGCCCTTCGGGAAACATCGCTCCGGAATACCGGGGCCTCTCGCCGTCTTGTCAATGGGCTCGTCGCGTGGCATGTGTGCTTGATGCCGGGCTGGGCGCCCCTCTGCGCCGAGTAAGAGCTATGTGCGAAATCGGGGCTGATTAACCCGCATTTTTCGCACGTAGCTCTTACTCGGCGCTTGCGTTGGGGCCGTCGCGGGCGCAAGGGGCCGCCGCCCGTCCCTGCTGGGGGCCGATTGTGTACATCCCGCGATGTGGGCGCCGTGCTGGAATTTCTGTGTGCAAAGGCATAAACTGTTTCCTTGCGTCTGTAGGTAGGGACAGTTCTGCCTCGGGCGCGCGCATATGGCTCCCGGCCCGCCAAGCCGGGAGGTACGAGGTCAGAAACCCCGTGCTGAGAACCCCAAGAGTTAAGGAGAAGAACATGGCAGACAAGATGGTCCCGCGTCTCAAGGAGCAGTACTTCGCCACCGTCCGTGACGAGCTCCAGAAGCAGTTTGGCTACAAGAACGTCAACCAGATCCCCAAGATCGAGAAGATCGTCGTGAACATGGGCGTCGGCGAGGCCGCCACGGACGCCAAGGCCATCGACGGCGCCGTCGCCGACCTGCGCGCCATCACCGGCCAGCAGCCGCTCGTGACCCACGCCCGCAAGTCCATCGCCACCTTCCACCTGCGCGCCGGCATGCCCATTGGCGCCAAGGTGACCCTGCGCGGCGACCGCATGTGGGAGTTCCTCGATCGTCTCATCTGCATCGCCATCCCGCGCATCCGCGACTTCCGCGGCATCTCCCCGAAGAGCTTCGACGGCCGTGGCAACTTCTCCATGGGCGTCACCGAGCAGCTCATCTTCCCGGAGATCGACTTCGACAAGATCGACCACACCCGCGGCATGGACATCACCATCGTGACCACCGCTCAGACCGACGAGGAGGGCAAGGCGCTGCTCAAGGCCTTCCGCTTCCCGTTCAAGGCTGAGTAGGTCAAATATCGTCACGGCGTCCCGGGGACCCGGGTCGCCAAGAGTGCACTGAAGGAGGATTTGTGGCTAAGACATCGATGATCGTCAAGGCTCAGCGCGAGCCGAAGTTCTCGACGCGCAAGCAGAACCGCTGCCAGCGTTGTGGGCGTCCCCACTCCGTCTATCGCAAGTTCGGCCTCTGCCGCGTCTGCTTCCGCGAGCTTGCGAGCAAGGGCGAGCTTCCTGGCGTCCGCAAGGCGAGCTGGTAGGACCCCGGGGCTCTCGCGTCCAGGCGTTTGCGCCATGGGTGCAAGCGAACCGGACACGCAGGTTCATCATTACCGAAGGAGAATGATCCATGAAGATCACTGATCCCATTTCTGACATGCTGACGCGCATTCGCAACGCCAACGCTGCCAACAAGCCGGAGGTCTCCATGCCTTCGACCAAGGTGCTCGTTGAGATTGCCCGCGTCATCTGCGAGGAGGGCTACATCGCAGGCTACGAGGTCGAGGACACGACCCCGCAGAAGACCCTGCACGTCACCCTCAAGTACGGCGCCCGTCACGCGAAGGTCATCCGCGGCATCCGTCGCATCTCCAAGCCGGGTCTTCGCATCTACTCCACCGCCGAGAAGCTCCCCCGCGTTCTCGGTGGCCTCGGCACCGCCGTCATTTCCACCTCCAAGGGCATGATGTGCGACCGCGACGCCCGCAAGCAGGGCATCGGCGGCGAGGTCATCGCCTACATCTGGTAACTCCCGGCAGGAATGAAAGGAGACTGACGTGTCTCGTATTGGTAAGCAGCCTGTCCAGGTTCCCGCCGGAGTCACTGTGACAGTTGATGGCACCACCGTTACCGTCAAGGGCGGCAAGGGCGAGCTGACCCGCACCTTCTCCAACCTCGTCAAGATCGAGGAGGAGGGCGAGGAGCTTCACGTCGTGCGCGTCGACGAGTCCACCGCCTCCAACGCCCAGCAGGGCCTCACCCGCACCCTTCTCCACAACATGGTCGTCGGCGTGTCCGAGGGCTTCGAGAAGAAGCTCGAGCTCACCGGCGTCGGCTACCGTGCCACGCTCAAGGGCAAGGACCTTGACCTCTCCCTGGGCTACTCCCACCCCGTGATCTACCCCGCTCCCGAGAACATCACGTTCGAGGTGCCCGACAACACCCACATCAACGTCAAGGGCATCTCCAAGGAGCAGGTCGGCCAGGTTGCGGCCGAGATCCGCATGAAGCGTCCGCCCGAGCCCTACAAGGGCAAGGGCATCCACTACGTGGGTGAGCACATCCGCAGGAAGCTCGGCAAGGCCGCCAAGTAGCCTGAGGTTTAGGAAAGACCATTACCCCGTCAGGTAATGGCACGTCTAAGGAGAAGGAATGAACAAGCAGCAGGCGAAGAAGGCCGGCCTCAAGCGCCGCGAGCGCCGCGTCCGCGCCAAGATCTTCGGCACCGCTGAGCGTCCGCGCCTCAGCGTGCACCGCACCAACGCCAACATCTACGCTCAGGTCATCGACGATGCCGACGGCAAGACCATCTGCTCTGCCTCGACCCTCGACCCCGAGTTCCGCGCCACGGGCAAGCTCGGCTCCAACAAGGACGCCGCCACCTTCGTGGGCGAGCTCGTCGGGAAGCGCGCCGTCGAGAAGGGCGTCACCGAGGTCACCTTCGACCGCGGTGGCCGCATCTATCACGGCCGTGTCAAGGCTCTGGCAGACGGTGCCCGCAGCGCGGGCCTGAAGTTCTAGGAGGATTCAATGGCACGAGATCGTAAGCGCCAGCAGGACACGGATCTTCAGGAGCGCGTCGTCTACATCCACCGTGTCTCCAAGACCGTCAAGGGCGGTCGCCGCATGTCCCTCGTCGCCCTCGTCGCCGTCGGCGACGGCAAGGGCAACGTCGGCCTCGGCATGGGCAAGTCCGCCGAGGTGCCCCTGGCCATCCAGAAGGGCATCGAGGACGCCAAGAAGAACATGTTCAAGGTGCCCGTCACCGAGCACGGCACGATTCCGCACACCGTCGAGGGCCACTACGGCGCCGGCCGCGTCCTGATCAAGCCGGCCATCGAGGGTACCGGCGTCATCGCCGGCGGCCCGGTGCGCCCGCTCTTCGAGCTCGCTGGCATCACCAACGTGCTCTCGAAGTCCCTCGGCACCAACAACGCCATGAACATCATCAAGGCCGCCGCCGAGGGCCTCAAGGAGCTCTCCAGCCCCGAGCAGGCCGCCGAGCGTCGCGGCATGACCGTCGGCGAGATGTTCTGCGGGAAGGAGAACTAACGATGGCTCAGTCCCTCAAGATCAAGCTCGTGCGCAGCGCCGTGGCCTCCGTCAAGAAGGACCAGACGGCCACCTGCAAGGCGCTCGGCCTCCGCAAGATCGGCGACGAGGTCGTCCAGCCCGACAACCCGAGCATTCGTGGAATGATCTTCAAGGTCAAGCACCTTGTCACCGTGGAAGAGAACTAGGAGTCACTCATGCAGCTCAACGATCTGCGTCCCGCGGAGGGCTCGCGCAAGAACCGCAAGCGCATCGGCCGCGGCAACTCGTCCGGTCACGGCACCACGGCCGGTCGCGGCACCAAGGGCCAGCTCTCCCGCTCCGGCGGCGGCAAGGGCAAGGGCTTCGAGGGTGGCCAGCAGCCGCTCGCGATGCGTCTCCCCAAGCTCCCCGGCTTCATCAACCACAACCGCGTCGAGTACGCTCCCGTGAACGTCGCCCGTCTCGAGGCGCTGTTCGCCGACGGTGACGTCGTGGACGCCGATGCCCTGGTTGCCAAGGGCGTCATCAAGCACAACTATATTCCCGTGAAGGTCCTCGGCGACGGCGAGCTCTCCAAGAAGCTCACCGTCAAGGTGGACAAGGTCTCCGCCTCTGCCCAGGCTAAGATCGAGGCGGCCGGAGGAAAGGTCGAGCAGGCGTGCTAAAGGGAATCGCCAACGCATTCCGCATTCCGGAGCTCCGACAGAAGCTGCTGCTGACGGCGGGCGTTCTTCTGCTCTACCGCTTTGGCGCCTATCTGCCCGTTCCGGGTGCCCCGTTCCAGGACCTGCTCAGCGCTTATCAGGCCGGGCTGTCCTCGAGCGGTGCTATGGCCGTGCTCAACCTCTTCTCGGGTGGCGCGCTTTCCCGCATGTCCGTGTTCAGCCTCGGCATCATGCCCTACATCACGGCGCAGATCATCCTGCAGATGCTCCAGGCCGTGATTCCGTCCCTTGGCGAACTCGCGAAGGAGGGCGAGGCCGGTCAGCGCAAGATCACGCAGTACACGCGTTATCTCACGATCGGCCTCGCCCTGCTCAACGCCATCGGTTACCTGTTCCTGTTCAGGAGCTATGGCGTGAGCCTCGCCAACGCGGGGGCTCCCGAGCTTCTGCTTGATGTCCTCGTCGTCTTCACGATGGTCGTGGGCGCCATGATCATCATGTGGCTCGGCGAGATCATCACCCAGCGCGGCGTGGGCAACGGCATGTCGCTGATCATCTTCGCGAACATCATGTCCGGTCTGCCGACCTCGCTGATCAGCTCCGTGACCTCTGCGGGCAACATCATCCTGACGGTCGTGACCCTCGTGATCATCGTCGCGGTCATCCCGCTCATCGTCTTCGTCGAGCGTGGCCAGCGCCGCATCCCCATCCAGTACGCCAAGCGCGTCGTGGGGCGTCGGATGATGGGCGGCCAGTCCACCTATCTCCCGATCAAGGTGAACACCGCCGGCGTCGTGCCGATCATCTTTGCCTCGGCCATCCTGTACCTCCCGGCTCAGCTCGCCGTCTTCTTCCCGAGCGTCGACTGGGTCCAGGCGGTCGCCAACGCGCTCTCTTCCGGCTGGATCAACTGGGTGCTCTCCGTCCTCCTCATCGTGGCCTTCGCGTACTTCTACTCCTCGATGGTGTTCAACCCCACCGAGACCGCGGACCAGCTGCGCAAGCAGGGTGGCTTCATCCCGGGCGTCCGTCCTGGCGCGGCCACGGCCGAGTACATCAAGAGCACCATCGATCACATCACGCTGCCGGGCGCGCTGTTCATGGCGGTTCTCGCTGTCGTGCCGACGGTCATCTTCTGGTTCACGGGCAATCCGCTGATCCAGGCCTTTGGCGGCACCTCGATCCTGATCATGGTGAGCGTTGCCATGGACACCCTTTCGTCCATCGAGAGCCAGCTCAAGATGCACAACTACGACGGCTTCTTCAAGTAGGCCGTCGTTGGCAGGGTAGGGACAGGCTACAGAAAGGCGGTTGCAATGAACATCGTTCTTCTCGGCGGTCCGGGCGCGGGCAAGGGCACGCAGGCCCAGAAGCTCGTGGCAGAGTTTGGCTTTGCCCACATCTCCACCGGTGACCTGCTTCGCGCGGCCATCAAGGAGGGCTCCAAGCTCGGCAAGAAGGCCAAGGGCTTCATGGACGCCGGCCAGCTCGTTCCCGACGACCTCGTGATCGACCTGGTCAAGGAGCGCCTCGAGGCCGATGACGCCCAGGCGGGCTTCATCCTCGACGGCTTCCCGCGCAACACCGCACAGGCCGTGGCCCTCGACTCCGAGCTCTCCGCCATGGGCCGCTCTCTCGACGCCGCCCTGCTCGTCTCCGTTGAGCCTTCCGTCATCGTGGAGCGTCTGAGCTCCCGCCGCACCTGCCGCGATTGCGGCTACACGGCGCCCGCCGGCGTGGACACTTGCCCGCGCTGCGGCGGCGAGATGTATCAGCGCGATGACGACAAGCCCGAGACCATCCAGCACCGTCTGGACGTCTACGCGACGCAGACCGCGCCGCTGATCGAGTACTACAAGGGTCACTCCATTCTGAAGGAGGTTGACGGAGACCGTCCCGTCGACGTTGTCTACGCCGATGCCAAGAGTCTCCTCGGTCTATGATCAACATCAAGTCACCTGTTGAGATTGACCAGATGAAGGCCGCCGGGGCTCTGTCCAAGGCGGCCCTTCGTCGTGCTGGGGCCCTCGTGCGCCCCGGGGTCACCACGAAGGAGATCGACCAGGTCGTGGAGGGCTTCATCCGCCTCCACGGCGCCACCCCCACCTTCAAGGGCTACGGCGGCTTCCCCGCGAGCATCTGCTCCTCGGTCAACGAGCAGATCGTCCACGGCATCCCGTCCCCCTCGACGGTGCTGCAGGACGGCGACATCATCTCCATCGACACCGGCGCCACCTACCAGGGGTGGGTCGGCGACAACGCCTGGACGTTCTACGTCGGCGAGCCCTCCGAGGAGTACAAGGCGCTCTGCGAGTGCACGCGCGACTGCCTCAAGGCCGCCATCGAGCAGGCCGTCCCGGGCAACCACCTCGGCGACATCGGCGCCGCGGTGCAGGAGCTCGCCGAGGGCAACGGCTACGGCGTGGTCCGCGACTACGTGGGCCACGGCGTCGGCCGCGTCATGCACGAGGACCCCGAGGTCAGAAACTACGGCAAGCGCGGTCGCGGCGTTCGTCTGCAGGCCGGCATGGTCATCGCCATCGAGCCCATGATCACGATGGGCACCTACCAGTGCATGACCCTCGCCAACGGCTGGACCGTCGTCACGCGCGACGGCCTGCCCGCCGCGCACTACGAGAACACCGTTGCGATCACGGCCGACGGCCCCGTCATCCTCACCGAGGACGAGCAGGGCCCGTGGTGCCCGATGCAGGGCGGCGTCGAGGAGTAGTTTCCCGTCTCATGAACTTCCAGGCTGCGTCTTATGTGCGTCTGATGCAGCCTGGAAGTTTTTGTGATTATTAGGTATGATATTTGGTCGCTGTGGCAGCGATGAGAGGGATAGAACATTGAGCAAGCAAGATGCCATCGAGCTTGAGGGCAAGGTCGTCGAGCCCCTGCCCAATGCCATGTTCAACGTCGAGCTCGAGAACGGCAAGACCATTCTCTGCACCATCTCCGGGAAGATCAGGATGAACTACATCCGCATCCTCCCCGGTGACAAGGTCGTCGTGGAGATCTCCCCGTACGACCTGACCAGGGGGCGCATCACCTACCGCTACAAGTAGGCGCGCTCACACAGCCTCGGATATTCACGCCAGCGGCTGGGCGAGTAGATAAGTTCGTATCAGCACGATCGGAAGGAAAAGACGCATGAAGGTACGTCCTTCGGTCAAGAAGATGTGCGACAAGTGCAAGATCATTCGTCGCCATGGCAAGGTTTACGTCATTTGCGAGAACCCGCGCCACAAGCAGCGTCAGGGCTAAGGAAGGAGCTTCAGTTGGCCCGTATTAACGGCGTCGATCTGCCGCGTGAGAAGCGCGTCGAGATCGGACTCACCTACGTTTACGGCATCGGTCGCACCAGCGCCACCAAGATCTGCGCTGAGACCGGTGTGAACCCAGACACCCGCGTCAAGGATCTGACCGAGGATGAGGTCACCAAGATCCGTGACTACATTGATGCCAACTTCACCACCGAGGGCGACCTTCGCCGCGAGGTTAGGCAGAACACCGCCCGTCTGATGGAGATCGGCTGCTACCGCGGCCTCCGTCACCGCAAGGGCCTTCCTGTCCACGGTCAGCGCACCCACACCAACGCTCGCACCCGCAAGGGCAAGAAGCGTCAGATCGGTGCCAAGAAGAGGGGCTAGGGAGTAGACAATGCCGCAGAAGAAGAACCAGCGCACCACCCGCGTGCGCCGCTCCGAGCGCAAGAACATCGCCGTGGGCCAGGCCCACATCAAGAGCACGTTCAACAACACGATCGTCTCGATCACCGACCCCCAGGGCAACGTGATCTCCTGGCAGTCCGGCGGCACCGTCGGCTTCAAGGGCTCCCGCAAGTCCACGCCGTTCGCCGCCCAGCTCGCCGCCGAGGCTGCTGCCAAGGCGGCCATGGAGCACGGCCTGCACAAGGTCGCCGTCTTCGTGAAGGGCCCCGGCTCCGGCCGTGAGACCGCCATCCGTTCCCTCCAGGCCGCCGGCCTCGAGGTTTCGGGCATCCAGGACAAGACCCCCATCGCGCACAACGGTTGCCGTCTGAGCAAGCGTCGCCGCGTGTAGCTAGGAGGAATATCAATGGCTATCGATAGGACTCCCGTCCTCAAGAGGTGCCGTCAGCTCGGCATCGACCCTGTCGTGATGGGCATCAACAAGACCTCCCACCGCGAGCCCAAGCGTCGTCGTCGCCAGGAGAGCGAGTACGGCATCCAGCTTCGTGAGAAGCAGAAGGCCAAGTTCATCTATGGCGTTCTCGAGAAGCAGTTCCGCGGCTACTACAACCGCGCCATGAAGATCGAGGGCATCACCGGCGACAACCTGATGATGCTGCTCGAGTGCCGTCTCGACAACGTCGTCTTCCGCCTCGGCTTTGCCCGCACCCGCAAGGAGGCCCGTCAGACCGTCCGTCACGGCCACATCACCGTGAACGGCAAGCGCGTGGACATCCCCTCCTACCAGGTGAAGGCCGGCGACGTCGTCGCCGTCGCCGAGAAGGCCCGCGACCTGCTTCCCATCAAGGAGGCCCTCATCTCCTCCGAGCACATGGCCGTGCCGGCCTGGCTCGAGGTTGACATCGAGAAGCTCAAGGGCACCGTCCTCCAGCTGCCGACGCGCGATCAGATCGACCTCGACATCGACGCGCAGCTGATCGTCGAGCTTTACTCCAAGTAAGCCCGACCAGGTTTGGAGGTAGCAATGTCCGAATTCATCCGACCCCAGGTGTCGGTCGAGGAGATCAACGAGAACCTCGCGCGCGTGAGCGCCGAGCCGCTCGAGCGCGGCTATGGCGACACGCTCGGCAACTCGCTGCGCAGGGTCCTTCTCTCCTCGCTTTCCGGTGCTGCCGTCGAGGCCATCCAGATCGATGGCGTCCAGCACGAGTTCACGACCATCGACGGCGTCTACGAGGACGTCACCGACATCGTCCTCAACGTCAAGGGGCTCGTCTTCCGCTCGATGGGCACCGGCGACGAGGCCGAGGCCAGCATCTCTGTTGACGGCCCCATGACCGTGACCGGCGGCGACTTCAACGTCCCCGCCGAGTTCGAGCTCGTGAACCCCGAGCACGTCATCTGCACCCTGGGTGCCGGCGCGCACCTCACCATGAAGATGCGCATCGGCGTCGGCCGCGGCTACGTGTCCGGCGAGGACAATGAGCGCGAGAGCGACCCGATCGGCATCATCCACGTCGACTCGCTCTACTCTCCCGTGCGTCGCTGCGCCAAGGCCGTCGAGGCCTGCCGCGTCGGCCGTCACACGGACTACGACCGCCTCGTGCTCGAGATCGAGACCAACGGCTCGATCACCCCGCGCGACGCCATCGTCGAGGCCGCCAACATCATCAACCAGCACATGACCGCGTTCATGGGCCTGGCCGATGAGGACGAGCCGGTCGAGGACGCCTCCATCTTCGCCACGGGCGCCGTGGAGGACAACGTGGAGCTCGACAAGCAGATCGAGGACCTCGACCTTTCCGTCCGGTCCTACAACTGCCTCAAGCGCGCGGGCATCCACTCTGTCCGCCAGCTCGTCGAGTTCTCCGAGAACGACCTGCTCAACATCAGAAACTTTGGCGTCAAGTCCATCGAGGAAGTCAAGGACAAGCTCGAGACCATGGGCCTGTCCCTCAAGGCCTAGGCGCAGCCGGATTTAGGAGAAGCTAGAAATGCGACACAACAAGAAGAGGGGCATGAAGCTCGGCACCGACGCCAGCCACACCAAGGCCATGAAGAAGAGCCTCATCCGTGCCCTGTTTGAGAACGACCGCATCAAGACCCTCGACGTTCGTGCCAAGGCCATCCGCCCCGACGTCGACAAGGTCATCACCTGGGCCAAGAAGGGCGACGTCGCCAGCCGTCGTCTCGCCATCGCCAAGGTGGGCGACAAGGAGCTCGTCCGCGAGGTCTTCGAGAAGGCCGCTCAGGGCATGTGGGCCGACCGCAACGGCGGCTACACCCGCATCATGAAGCTCGGCCCCCGCAAGGGCGACGCCGCCGAGGTCGTGATCATGGAGATCGTGACCGAGCCCGTCACCCCCAAGGCCGCTCCCAAGAAGGCCAAGGTCACCAAGGTTGAGGCCGCTCCCGTCGAGGAGCCCAAGGCCGAGGAGGCCCCCGCTGAGGAGGCTCCCGCCGAGGAGACCGCCGAGAAGGACGCCGAGTAGCGTCTCGCTCGCAGAGCACTGCCGAGGGCCCCGGTCACGCCAGGGCCCTTTTCGTAACGCGTGTTGACACTGGCGTCAGGTTATATTGTCAAACTTGACACTGGCGTCAGGATATATTGTCAAGTTTGCCGTGGGAGGGAGGGGCATGGTCGAGCTGCGTGACGTCAGCTTCTCGTATGACGGCGAGAAGGACGTGACGGACCGTGTCTCGCTCTCCCTGCGTGGCGGCGAGCACCTCGTGCTTCTCGGCAAGAACGGGTCGGGAAAGTCGACGGTTGCTCGCATGTTCAACGGCCGCCTCAGGCCGCGCTCCGGGCGCGTGCTGCTCGACGGGGCCGACGTCACTGCGGCCCCGCGCCCCGTGCTTGCGCGCGCGACGGGCTACGTGCGCCAGGACCCCCTCTCGCAGGTCGTGAGCGACCTCTGTCGCGACGAGGTGGCCTTTGGCCCCCGCAACCTCGGCCTTTCTCCCCATGAGGTCCGCGAGCGCGTCCGGGAGGCGCTCGAGGCCTGCGGCATCGCCGAGCTTGCCCCGCGCCTCACCGGCGAGCTCTCCGGCGGGCAGCAGCAGCTCCTCGCCCTGGCAGGGGTGCTCGCCATGCGACCCGCGCACCTCGTTCTCGACGAGGCCGACTCCCATCTTGACCAGGCAACGCGCACGCGGCTGCGCGGTGTGGTGCGTGCGCTCGTCGCCCGCGGGGTCGCCGTGCTCGAGATCGCGCACTCCGGGGAGGCGCTCGTGGACGCCACGCGCGTCGCGGTGCTGGAGGGTGGGGCGCTGCTGTGGGAGGGCCCTCCCGAGGCCTTCCTGCGCGACGATAGGGCGCTCGAGGCCTCGGGCCTCGCCGAGGACCCCATCGCGGCAGCGTTTGCCCGCGCCGTCCGCGACGGCATCGACCTCGCTCGTGCGGCGAGCCCGGAGAGGCTTGCACCCTACGCGGGGAGCCGCGTCCCGCGCCGCGCTGCGGACGGCGATGCGCACACGCTGCGCGCCCGGGGCGTCGAGCTCAGCTATGGCGACCGCGCCGCGCTGCGGGGCGCCGAGCTCGCCTCACGGGGCCTCACGCTCTTGCTGGGGGCCTCCGGCTCGGGCAAGACGACGCTGGCGCGCGTGCTGTCCGGGGTGCTCGATCCCGACGCCGGCACGGCGACGCTCGACGGCACGGCTGTGCGCCCAGGCATGGTCGGACTCTCGTTCCAGCGCCCCGAGGACCAGCTCTTCTGCGAGACCGTCATCGACGACGTCGCCTTTGGCCCGCGTGCGGCCGGGGCGGGGGAGGAGCGCGCCCTGGCGGCCGCCCGCGACGCGCTCGCGCGCCTGGGTCTTGGGGAGGAGCTTCTCGAGCGCTCGCCCTTCTCGCTCTCCGGCGGTCAGATGCGACGCGCGGCGCTCGCCGGCGTGCTGGCGCTGCGCCCGGGCGCCTACGTCTTTGACGAGCCCACCGCGGGCCTCGACGCCCCGGGTCGCGCCGGGCTCGTGCGCTTCGTGCGCGGCCTCGCGGACGAGGGGGCGGCCGTGGTCGTGATCACCCACGACGCGGGGGAGTGGCTCGACGCCGCGGACGAGGTGGCCTTTCTCGGGGACGGACGCGTCCTGGGCACGGTCCCCGCCGCGATGGCGCGCCGCGACCCCGCGCTCTTCGAGGCCGCGGGCCTCGAGCCGCCGCTGCTCGTCCGGGCTGCGTGTGCTGGAAGCCCCGCCGTTCCGTCCGGAGGGAGGGCGCATGCGCGGTCGTGAGGTCTTGGGCGCGTACGTGGCGGGCGACACCCTCGCGCATCGGCTCGACGCCCGCGTGAAGATCGTCCTTCTCGTCCTGGCGACCGTGGCCGTCTTTGCCGCGGACGCTCCTTGGGGCCTGCTCCTGGCCGCCGCGGGGCTCGTGGCGGCCTTGGTGGCGAGCAAGACGTCGCCGGCGCTCGTCGTTCGCGGCCTGCGGCCGGCGGCGCTCATCCTGGCGTTCTCTGTGCTCGCCAACGCCGTGGTGCTCGTGGGGCAGCCGGGCCTCTCGCTCGACGGGCTCTCGCGCAGTGCGCTCGCGGTGGCGCGGATTGCCCTTCTGGTGGGGTTTGCCCTGACGCTCTCCTCGACCACCATGCCCACGGAGGTCGCGACGGCGCTCTCGTGGCTCATGGCGCCGCTCTCGCGCGTGGGCGTCCCGGTGGGCGGCATCTCCACGGCGACCTCGATCGCGTTGCGCTTCATCCCCATCACGGCCACCGAGCTCGAGCGCATCAGGGCGGCCCAGCGCGCCCGCGGGGCGCGGCAGGACGGCGGCGCGCTGGAGGTGCTCGCCGGGTGGCGACGGGTGCTCGTGCCCCTGGTCGTGGCGCTCTTCCGTCGTGCCGACGACCTCGCGGAGGCCATGGCGGACCGCTGCTATACGGGCGAGCAGACCAGCATGGCGCGCCCGCTGCGCCCGGTCGACTGGGTCGCGCTCGCGTTGGGGCTCGCCTGGGTCCTCGCGGCCGCTCTGCTCTAGGGGCGCCCGTGCTACCCTAAGGGACGAAAGGGGGCTCGCATGTCAGACCAAGACGAGGCAACGCTGGTCATCAAGCTCGGTTACCGGGGGGCGGACTTTGCCGGCTTCGCGGAGCAGCCCGGCACGCGCACCGTCGCCGGCGAGCTGCGCCGCGCCCTCGAGACCGCGCTGCGCCGTCCCTGCGAGCTCACCTGCGCGGGCCGCACGGACGCCGGGGTCCACGCGATCGCCCAGTACGTGAGCGTTCCCGTCTCGGGCGCCGAGAAGGACGAGCTCTCTGGCTCGCGCCTCATGCGCAGCCTCGTGGCGCTCACGCCCGACGACCTTTCCGTGCAGGCGCTCTACCGGGCCCCTGCGGGCTTCTCGGCCCGCTTTGACGCCCTCGCGCGCAGCTATCGCTATCGCATCGCCGCCTCGGACGCCCGCCCGGTGCTCGCCTGGGACCACGCCTGGTGGTATCGCGGCGCACTCGATGCCGAGGCCATGGACGCCGCCGCCCAGGCCCTCGTGGGGGAGCACGACTTTAAGAGCTTCTGCAAGGCCTCCTCCGCGGAGGGCAAGCCCACCTGTCGCTACGTGGGCCATCTCGGCGTCAGCCGCGTGACGGAGGCGGGCGAGGAGCTCGTTGCCATCGACGTCACGGGCAACGCCTTCCTCCACAACATGGTCCGCACGATTGCGGGCACGCTCGTGGAGGTGGGCCGCGGGCATCGCGACGCCGTCTGGGTCTCACGGGTGCTCGAGGCGCGCGACCGCACCGCGGCGGGCCCCTGCGCCCCCGCGAAAGGACTCACGTTCGTCGGGGTAGAATATCCCGAGCACTCCCTTGCGCCCTGGGACTGACGGGCGCTCACGCCTACGAAGGAAGCATCTTGGACCTCCTCATCCACGTTCTTGAGCACAGCGTGGAGGACACGCTGCGGCTCGTGCCGTTTCTGTTTGTCACCTACCTCACCATGGAGGCGCTCGAGCACGCCAGCGCCGACCGCGTCCAGCGCGTGGTCGAGCGCTCCGGCAAGGCGGGCCCCGTCGTGGGAGCGCTGCTCGGGGCGGTGCCCCAGTGCGGCTTCTCCGCCATGGCGGCCACGCTCTACGCGGGGCGCGTCCTCACGGCGGGCACGCTCGTCGCGGTGATCCTCTCGACCTCCGACGAGATGGTGCCCGTCTTCCTCGCGCACCAGGAGCCCGTCGGGCGCATGCTCGCCATCATGGCGGCAAAGGTGCTCGTGGGCATCGTCATCGGCTTTGCCGTGGACGTGGCGCTGCGTCTCTTGCGCCGTGCCGGCGACGGGCACGCCCACATCCACGAGCTCTGCGAGCGCGCCCACTGCCACTGTGACGACGAGCCCGAGGGCCACGGTCACGACCATGGGCACGGCCGCTGGGCCGTGGTGCGCTCCGCCGCCGTCCACACGGTCCAGGTGAGCGCGTGGATCCTCGTCATCACCTTTGTCTTTGGCCTCGCGATGGAGCTGGTGGGCACCGAGAGCCTCGCCGCCGCCGTGGCCAACCACCCGGTGCGCGCCACCTTCCTCTCCGCGCTCGTGGGGCTGATCCCCAACTGCGCCGCGAGCGTCGCGATCACCGAGCTCTACCTCGAGGGCGCCCTCGCGGCCGGACCCATGCTCGCCGGTCTTCTCGCCTCGGGCGGCGTGGGCCTGCTCGTGCTCTGGCGCACCAACGTCGACGCGCGCCAGAGCGCCGTCATCACGCTGTTCGTCTACGGCATCGCGGTCGTGGCGGGCCTTCTGGCGGGCGTGCTGGGCGTCTCGTTCTAGCACCCGCCGCGGGATGGGCGCGGGGCCGACGGCCCTTCTCGCCGTGGCCCTGCCCGGCCAAAGCCGCGATTTCCTATAATCGAGTGAGAAGAGTCGGATGACTGCGCCGCCTGGCCGCCCCGTCGCCTGTGGCGACGCCTGGCGAGGGTCCGGCGCAGACGGGGAGGTGCGAGCGAGATGCCGAGGAGGCGCGAGAGGTTCGACAGGAGCGACGTGCCGCGAGAGAGCCCGTATCGCAACGTCATCGGGGCGGTCGTGTGCGTGGCGGCGCTCGCCGCCGTTGCCGCCGTGGTGCTGTTTGTCTACGGCAGGGTCCAGCTCGAGTCCCACCTCGACGACCGCGACCTCTCCGAGGCCCTCTCCTCGCAGTCCGCGCAGGACCCTACCCAGGGCAACGGCTACGCGGCCTCGACGGACGCCTTCGAGAACGTGCTGCTCTACGTTGCCTCGGGCCTTGACGAGGGCGGCAGCCAGCTCGTCTCGGCCCGCGTCCTCTCCCTCAACACGACGCAGGGAACTGCCGCGATCGCCGGCATCCCCGCCATCGCAAAGATCGACTTCGAGAACCCCGCCGCGCTCGGCGACGTCTATCTTTCGTCCGGCCCCGCGGCCACCGTCGAGCTGCTCTCTGACGAGACGGGCATCGTCTTTGACCACGTGATCGTCTCGACGGCGGACGTGCTCGGCCAGCTTTCCGCGCTCGCCGCCGAGGGCGTCGTCGACCCCGTGAGCCAGGCCAAGGAGCTCGTCTCGCAGATAATGACCGACCTCGAGGCCAGCGAGCTCGTCTCGCTCGCCGGGCAGGTCTTGTCGTCGGGCGCCGCGGGCATCGTCGCCGGCGAGGCGCCGCTGGTCCCGGAGACCGTCGCGGGGGCGGACGGCGCCGCCGTGGAGACGGGTTCCCAGCTCGTCGACGCCACGCAGCTCTCGCTCGCCCTCGGCCTGCTTGTGCCCGCCGTGTAGCGGCACTGTGCACATTTTGCCAAGGCCTCCCGAGAGGCCGCTCTCGCTTCCGCGCGCTGATACCCTAGTAGCGTGATCTCGCAGGTTGCCTGCAGCGGGCGAAAGGAAGCGCGGCAGTGTCGCACTACACGCCGACAACACCAACGGTCTCCGTTCTCATGGCGTCCCATGACGCCGAGAAGACCGTGCGCCGCTGCGTCGAGAGCCTCCAGGGGCAGACCCTGTCCAACTTCGAGCTGGTGGCCGTCGACGCCGGCTCCTCCGACGGCACCTGCGACCAGCTCGAGGCCCTCGCCGAACGCGACATGCGCATCCAGGTGGTGCGCGCCGGCGCGTGCTCCCGAGAGGAGGCGCTCGACCTGGCGCTCGAGCGCGCCCGGGGCGCCCACGTCCTCGTCATGGACGATGACGGCTGGGCGGACCGCGAGATGCTCGAGCGGCTCGTGGACATGGCGGGGCGCGCCTCGCTCGAGCTCGTCGTCGGGGGCTTTGGCCTTGCGCTGAGGACGCGCTCCGGCCGGGCGTCCGAGACGTCCGCCGAGGCCGAGTCCGACCGCGTCTTCGCCACCCAGCATGACTTCCGCGCGGCGGCCTGGGAGCTCTTCGCCCGCGGCCAGCTGCTGCCCGCCTGCGCCAAGCTCTTCTCGCGAGAGCTCGTGGACGCGAGCGGCGCGCGCTTCTCGGTGGGGGGCCATCACGGCCACGCCTTTGTCCTTTCGTGCCTGCGCGACGTCGAGCGCATTGGCGTGCTCGGGGGCTGCTGCTATCGCGTGAGCCGCGTCTTCGCGCCGTCTGCGGGCGACGCGCCCGCCCAGCGCGGCTTTCGCCGGCTGGAGGAGGAGTACACCGCGCTGCTGGGGCTGTATCGGCACTGGGGCCTCGAGGGGGACGCGGCGAGCATGGAGATGCTCCAGAACCGCTACGTCGAGCAGCTCGCCGGCTGCATCGAGGCCACGTGCGGCAAGGGGAGCCGCGTCCCGACGGCCGACCAGCGCCGCATCGTGGCGGAGATGATCGACACCGACCGCGCCCAGGTCGCGGCGAGCGTGGCGCGTCCCAAGGGCAACGCCGTCCGCGCCATGCTGGCGCCCATCCGCTCCCGCAACGCCGCGCTCGTGTGCGTCCAGACCCGTCTGATGTCGATGCTGAGCCCGGGCATCGCGGACGTGACGCCCGACCTCTTTGTGTAGCGGGCTGCCCCGCCGTTCTTCTCGTCATTCTCGCTCTTGTCGGGCCCGGATGTTAAGCGCGCCCCGGCCCGCCCCGGCCGCCGTCCCGCCGCGCGTCTGCGCTACACTGTGGTCCAGCCACGACTAAGGGAGAGACGCATGCTCACGCCGCGCACCCAACGCATCAAGGAGAGCCTCTTTGCCAACCCCCGCCAGATCTCGCTCGAGCGGGCGCTGCTGTATCGCGAGAGCTACCTGCGAACGGAGGGGCAGCCCCCGGTCATGCGTCGCGCGCGGGCCTTTGCCCACGTGCTGGAGAGCCACCGGATCGTGATCGACGGGGACGACCTGCTTGCCGGCAACCGCACGCCCACTCCGCGCGCGGGCGTGCTCTCGCCGGAGATGTCACCCTACTGGATCATGGACGAGCTCGACCAATTTCCGGTGCGCCCGCAGGACACCTTTGAGATGAGCGAGCGGGACAAGCGCACCTTCCGCGAGGTCCTCTACCCCTTCTGGGCCGGTCAGAGCCTCAATGACTGGTACCAGGCCCACCGCCCGGACGACGTGGCGGCGGCGGAGGCCGAGCGCGTCTTCGCGGTGGCGCAGACCGACAAGGGCCAGGGCCACATCATCGCCGACATCCCTGAGGTGCTGGGGCGCGGCCTGGGGGACCTGCTTGCCGAGGTCGAGCGCCTGAGCGCCGCCGCCCCGGGAAACGACTTCCTGCGCGCCGGTGCCCTCTGCGTGCGCGCGCTCGTCGGCTACGTGCGGCGCTACGAGCGCATCGTGCGCGACGCCGCGGAGGGCCGGGCGCCCGAGGACCAAAACGCCACGGTTGCGCTGCCCGTCACGCCGGAGCGCGCCGCCGAGCTCGCGCGGCTGGCGGACGTGCTCGCGCACGTGGCGACCGAGCCCTGCCGTGACCTCTATGACGCGCTGCAGCTGACCTGGCTCGTCTGCGTGGCGCTGCAGCACGAGTCCAACGCGAGCTCCATCAGCCTGGGCCGCATGGACCAGTACCTGCTGCCCTACTACCGCGCGAGCGTGGCGGCCGGCGCGAACGCCGACGAGGTCCGCGAGCTGCTCCAGTGCTTCTACCTCAAGACCAACACGGTGGTCTTTGTGCGCTCCACGGAGAGCGCCAAGTTCTTCGCGGGCTTTCCCACGGGCTACAACCTCGTGGTGGGAGGCGTCGACGCCGAGGGACGCGACGCCGCGAACGAGCTCTCCGAGCTCTTGCTCGACCTCCAGCGGGACACGCGCCTGCCCCAGCCCAACCTGAGCGTGCGCGTGCACGCCGGATCGCCCGAGGCGCTGCTGCGCAAGGCGGCGGAGATCATCCGGCTGGGCGACGGCCTGCCCCAGTGCTTCAACGACGAGGTCAACGTCGAGTCCTTCGTGCGGCGCGGCGTGAGCCTCGCCGACGCGCGCGACTACGCCGTCGTGGGCTGCGTGGAGCTCTCCATCCCCGGGCGCATGTACGGCCTGCACGACATCTGCATGTTCAACATGATGCGCTGCCTCGAGCTGGCCATGACCGGACATCCCGAGGGCTTTGCGAGCTACGAGGACCTCGAGCGCGAGGTCGAGCGCACCATCGACCACTACGTCGCCCTCATGGTTCGCGGCTGCGACGTCTGCGACGAGGCGCACCGCGAGACCTCGCCCACGCCGCTGCTCTCGGTGCTCGTGCACGACTCCCTCGAGCGCGGCGCCGACATCACCTCCGGAGGGGCGCGCTACAACCCCTCGGGCGTGCAGGGCGTGGGCACGGCCAACCTCGCCGACTCGCTCTACGTGGTCAAGAAGGCGGTCTTCGAGGAGGGCGCGCTCGGCTGGGGAGAGCTGCTCCAGATGCTCGCGCGCGACTGGTCCGGCACGGGCGACGAGGTCTGGCGCCAGCGCTTTGTCAACCGCTACGCCAAGTACGGCAACGACGTCGACGAGGTCGACCAGATTGGCCGCCGCTTCCTCGCGCACTACGGCGCGGAGGTCGAGAAGTACGAGAACGTCCGCGGCGGCCACTTCCAGCCGGGCAGCTACACCGTGTCGGCGCACATCCCGCTGGGGGCTGCCGTGGGCGCCACGCCGGACGGTCGGCGCGCCGGGGAGCAGCTCGCCGACGGCGGGCTCTCTCCGATGGTCGGGCGCGACAAGAGCGGCCCCACGGCGAGCCTGCTCTCCGTCTCCAAGCTCGAGAACGTGCGCGACACCAACGGGTCGCTGCTCAACGTCAAGTTCTCCCCGTCCACGCTCGAGGGCGAGGCAGGCATCGAGCGCCTGGTGGCCTACCTGCGCAGCTTCTGCCGGCTGGGCATCCAGCACATCCAGTTCAACGTGGTGGACCGGGCAACGCTCATCGACGCGCAAAAGCATCCGGAGGACCACCGCGACCTCGTGGTGCGCGTGGCGGGCTACTCGGCCATGTTCGTGGAGCTCGCCCGCGCGATCCAGGACGACATCATCAACCGCACCGAGCACACACTGGGCTGAGCTTTGACAAACACGTCAGGTTATATTGTCAACCCCATGACAAACACGTCAGGTTATATTGTCAACCCCGCCACGGTCACCAACGTCCAGCGCTTCTCGCTGCACGACGGGGGCGGCATCCGGACGGTCGTCTTTCTCAAGGGCTGCCCCTTCCGCTGCCCGTGGTGCTGCAACCCCGAGAACCTCTCGGCCGAGCCCGAGGTCTCCCTCAAGGAGCGTCTCTGCATGCACTGCTCGCCGCGCCCGGGCGGCGCCCCGTGCGCCACGGCGCCCGAGGACTGCCCCACCGGCGCCAAGGAGCTGCTCGGCCGTACGCGCACCGTGGACGACCTCGTGGCGGAGGTCGCGCGCGACGGCGCCTTCTTCGAGGAGAGCGGCGGGGGCGTCACGGTCTCGGGCGGGGAGTGCCTGCTGCGCCAGGACTTCCTGCTCGCCTTTCTGGAGGCGTGCCGCGCCGAGGGCCTCTCCACGGCCGTCGAGACCACGCTCGCGCTGCCGCTCGAGGACCCGGCGCGCCTGGTCGCGGCCTGCGACGTGCTGCTCGTCGACTTCAAGATCGCGGACCGGGCGCGCAGCCTCGAGGTTACGGGCATCGACCCGGAGCTGCGCGACGCCAACCTGCGCACGGTCCTGGGCCTGGGGGCGCGCGTGGTCGCGCGCATGCCGATCATCCCCGGCTTCACCGACGACGACGCCTGCGTGGCGGCCAACGTGGCGCGCATCCGCGAGCTGGGGCTCTCTCGGGTGGACGTGCTGCCGTTCCACCAGCTGGGCCAGGGCAAGTACGACGCGACGGGCCGCGACTACGCCCTGCGCGACGTCCCCCAGCTCTCCGACGCCGACGTCGAGGGCGTCGTCGCGCGCTGCGAGGCGGCCGGGCTCGCGACCGTGGTGCACGGGGAGTAGCCGCGGCGCCGCGTTCTTCTCGCCCGGCTTTTGAGGGTATGTACACTGCCCCGGACTTATCGGTTTGCAAATCCGCTGGTAGACGAGCTGTCGAGAAGAACGTGCGGACCGAGAGGGTGTACATACCCTCAGGGGCTCGCTCGGGCCCCGCCGCGCGCCGCCCCGCTACACGCGCCCGCCGCGCCGACGCCGCCGCAGGGTCTCGAGGGCAAACGAGAGCCCGCCCGTGCGGACGCGATGGAACGCCTCGCGGGCCATTCGCGTGTAGTAGGAGACGCCGCTCGTCCGGGGGCGCTCGATGTCGCGGACGCGCGAGAACAGGCGCTTGCCGGCGGGGCTCACGAGGCTGCTCCTGAGCACGAGGTCCGCGTCGAGCCGCTCCATGGAGCTTCTGAGCAGGGGCGCCACCTCCGGGGCGTCCTCGCCCACGGCGCTCACGGTGATCAGGGCGTAGTTGACGCCGCGCAGCGCGAGCGCCTCGAGCACGCGGCGGTCGTCGACCCCGGCGCGCTCGGCGGCGTCCATCATGTCGTTCCAGCGCTCGAGCGGCACGCGCGGCGAGCGCGCGGCGAAGCGCTCCGCCTCGTCGAGGTCGCGCTCGCGGTAGCAATAGCCCGCCTCGTCGGTGTAGGCGATGCGCCCGGTGCGGCAGAGCGTCTCCACCATAAACGGGTTGTCCGCCCAGCCCGCCCCGGGGATCTCGAGGAAGCGGATGCCCTTCTCGGCAAGGTAGCCGCGGCGATAGAGCGCCGACCAGATGGCGGGGTGGTGGAGCATGAGCTCGATGCCGTCGCCAATGGAGAAGGGCTGCTGGCGCGGCTTGACGCGGCCTCGGTACGGGCAGCTCGCGCGCGTCTGCGCGCCGCCGTCCCGCCCGGGGAAGACGCGCCAGTAGGCCGCCTTCACGACGTCGATCTCCTCGGCGCCGCCGTGGGCGCCGGCGCAGGCGAGAAGCCCCTCGATCCAGGCGGGCTCGACGACGTCGTCAGGCTCGACGATGGCGATCCACGCCCCGCGCGCGACGCCGATCCCGCGGTTGCAGGACGCGCCGTAGCCCTCGTTGGGCTTGTCGATGATCACGTAGCGCGTGTCGCGGGCGGCGTGGGCGCGGGCGATGGCGCCCGACTCGTCCGTGGCACCGTCGTTGACGCAGATGATCTCGAGCTCGCGATGGGTCTGCGCCTCGACGCTCGCAAGGCACTCGTCGAGCGTCGCCTCCACGTTGTAGATGGGGATGATTACGGAGACGAGGTCGTGCTCGCAGGCGCCGCGCCCGGCGTCGACGTGCTCGGCGGGTGTTGAGGTGATGCTCATGTGCCCCCTGTCTTTGGGCTCGCGCGGACGTACCCTATACTATACGCGGCGCCTGCGCGGCGCGTGAGGCGGCGGGCAAACAGGGGAGGGACTGATGAGGCGCCTGGCCATCGTGATCGTGACCTACAAGCGGCAGGGCCTGCTGAGGGGCCTGCTCGACTCCATCCTGGGCCTGACCGCGGCGCCCTGGCGCGTGATCGTCGTCGACAACGAGAACTCGCCCGAGACCGCCGTGCTGGTGGCGGACTTTGCCGCGCGCATCGACGCGCAGTGGCCGCCGGCGGCGGACGACCCGGACGCCGAGGGCGGCGCCTCGCGCGCGGTCTACGACCCCATGGCGGAGAACACCGGCGGCTCCGGCGGCTTCTCCGAGGGCGTTCGCCGCGCCTTTGAGCTGGGCGCCGAGTGGTTCTGGGTCATGGACGACGACGTCGCCGTGCTGCCGGAGGGACTCGAGGCCCTCGAGCGCTGGAGCGGCGAGGCGGACGCCATCATGGGCCAGCGGCGCGACTTCGACGGGGGCCACTTCTTCTGGCAGCACCGCTTCTGGCCCCGCCTGGCGATCTACAACCCGCTCTCGCGCGACGGCTGGCGCCAGGGCGAGCGCTACAAGCTGGCAAACGCCCTGTGCTTTGAGGGCGGGTGCTTCTCGCGCCGGGTGGTCGAGAAGATCGGCCTGCCCGACGCCCGCTTCTTCATCTACCTTGACGACGCGCTCTACGGCTACCTGGCGAGCAAGGTGGGCCCGGTCTACTACGTGCCCGACTACGTGCTCTCGCGCTGCCGTGAGGTGGCCAACAAGGAGATCGGCTCGGTCCGCCAGCTCAACTCCACCTCGGACATGACGCGCTACTACATCACGCGCAACCGCGGATACCTGGCACGCTACTTCAGGCTCTACGGCGACTACTCCGCCCCGGGCTTTGCCGTGGGCACGCTGCTCACCTTTGCCAAGGAGCTCGTCCGCCTGCTGATCGTGGACCGCGATCACCTCAAGAGCGGCATGGCGCGCCTGGTCGCCGGCCATAAAGACGCCCGCAAGATCTTGCGCGACCCCACCTGGGAGCCGATGCCGCCGCTGGCGTAGCCTCTAGGGCAACGGAGGCGCGTCCTTCTCGGCCGCGCAGGGGCAGGTCCTCGGGGCCCTCAGGGTATGTACACCCCGCCTCGAGGGTATGTGCGTCCCGCCGTCAAATGTGGGCTGCAAATCCGCAGGTCAGGGCATTGCCGAGAAGAACGAGCCGCCGCGGCAGTGTACATACCCTCAGGCCGGGGTGTACATACCCGGTAGAGCGGGCGCGGGCCGGGCCTCCTGCGCCCGCAAGGCGTACAATGAAGAGCTGCCGAGAAGACCATGGAGAGGGGACTGGCCCGTGGCCGAGAAACGCGACTTCCTAGACGACCTCATCGACCTGCAAAACGACTGGCGGGCGCTCTCTGATCTGCCGAGCTCCATGGTGAGCTCGCTCGTGGACGACCCCGAGAACCGCAAGGTCTTCAACCCGGCGGACTACAAGGAGAAGCCCTTCGCCAACTCCAACCGCTGCCTGCGCGTGGCGTCGGGCCGCGAGGACGTGTGCTCGAAGTGCCTGGACGTCTGCCCGGTCGAGAACACGCTCAGGATCCACCAGAAGTCCGTCATCATCGGCGACGACTGCCGCAAGTGCGGGCTGTGCGCCGCGGTGTGCCCCACCGAGACGTTCTCGACCCGTCACCACACCCCGCGCCAGCTCTACGACCAGATCGCGCGCGCGGCCTCGGCCTACGAGCAGTGCTACGTCACGTGCACTCGCGCGCTCAAGCGCCTGCCCCGCGGCAACGAGGTCGTGCTGGCCTGCGTGGGCTCGATCCCGCGCGACCTGTGGTTCTCGCTCATGGCGGACTACGGCAACATCAGCATCTACCTGCCCGTGGGCATCTGCGACCGCTGTCGGACGACGACGGGCGAGGAGGTCTACGCGGACGCCATCGCCACGGCTGAGGAGTGGGCCGACGCCTCGATGGGGCTCGAGGTCGACGAGGCCGAGATGACTCACGAGTACACGCGCGCCTACAAGCGCAGCCAGTTCGTGAGCGGCGCCCTCCACTCGGCGGAGCGCCTCGTCACGCGCACCAACCCGGCGCTCGCGGGCGCCCAGGCCGTGGCGAAGAAGATCTCCGACCACTCCAAGCGGCTCGACCAGCTCCAGCGCGACCTCGAGGCCGCGGTGGGCGCCAAGACCTCGAGCAATCGTCAGCGCTACCTGACCCAGGGGCGCAAGCTCATGATGGGGGCGCTCCAGCGCGACGAGGGGCTCGCGGACTTTGTGAGGCTCGAGGCCCCCGTGTGCGACTCGAGCCTGTGCACGATGTGCGGCGAGTGTGCCAAAGCGTGCACCACCCACGCCCTCGACGTCGACCGCAACGGCAACGTCACGGTGAAGGCGGCCTACTGCGTGAGCTGCGGCGCGTGCGTGGCCGTGTGCGAGGACGGCGCCCTCTCCATGGAGCCGATGGACGTGCGCGAGCTGGTGATCCCCGACAAGCTGACCGAGGAGATCCGGCGCAAGAAGGCCCTGGCCAAGGCCAAGGCGGAGGAATACAAGGAGCTGGGCAAGAAGCAGCTCGACCGCGTGGCCGACGTCCTGGAGAAGCTCGACGACTCCGCGGACGCCGAGAAGAACAAGCAGTAAGGAGAAGAACGTGTCGCTTTCCATTGGCATCGTGGGCCTGCCCAACGTGGGCAAGTCGACTCTGTTCACGGCGCTCACCAAGAAGGGCGGCCTGGCCGCGAACTACCCCTTCGCGACGATCGACCCCAACGTGGGCATCGTCGACGTGCCCGACGAGCGCCTCGGCAAGCTCGCCGAGATCGTGCACCCCGGGCGCATCGTGCCGGCGACGGTCGAGTTCGTCGACATCGCGGGCCTGGTCAAGGGCGCCAACGAGGGCGAGGGCCTCGGCAACCAGTTCCTCGCCAACATCCGCGAGACGGACGCCATCTGCGAGGTCGTGCGCTACTTCACCGACCCCAACGTCATGCGCGAGGTCGGTCGCGTGGGCGAGTTCGTGGACCCCGCGGGCGACGCCGACACGATCATGACCGAGCTCATCCTGGCCGACATCCAGTCCCTGGAGAAGCAGCTGCCGCGCCTCGAGAAGGACGCGAAACGCGACAAGGAGCTCGCGCCCAAGTACGAGGTGGCCAAGCGCCTGCTCGCGTGGCTCAACGACGGCAAGCGCGCCGCCACGATGGAGATGACCGACGAGGAGCGCGCGGAGACCAAGGGGCTCTTCCTCCTCACGATGAAGCCAATCCTCTACGTGGCCAACGTCGACGAGGAGGCTTTGGGCGAGGAGCTTGCCCCCATCGACGGCGTGACGCCGATCCCCATCTGCGCCAAGGTCGAGGCCGAGCTCTCCGAGCTCGATCCCGAGGAGGCCGCGGAGTACCTGGCGGACCTGGGCCTTCAGAAGAGCGGCCTGGAGACGCTCGCGCAGGCGGCCTATCGCCTGCTGGGCCTGCAGAGCTACTTCACCGCCGGCGAGATGGAGGTCAAGGCCTGGACCGTGCGCGTGGGCGCCAAGGCCCCCGAGGCTGCCGGCGTGATCCACTCCGACTTTGAGCGCGGCTTCATCAAGGCCGAGGTGGCCAGCTACGCCGACTACGTCGAGCTCGGCGGCGAGGCCGGCTGCAAGAATGCCGGCAAGCTCCGCATCGAGGGCAAGGACTACGTGGTCCAAGACGGCGACGTGATGCACTTCAGGTTCAACGTCTAAGCCGCCCATTCGTCGACAAGGACGCGGCCCCGGATCGCTCGGCAGAGATGGAGGCATGTCTCTGCGCGCGGTCCGGGGCCGCCTGCTGTTGGCTGTTGAGCGGCGCCCTAGCTGATGAGGTCGTCGATGATGTCGCGGTCCTTCTGTTGGTTGGGCTTGAGGCGCCCCGCCTCGAGAAGCTCCTGGTAGGTGCCGGTCTCTCGGGCCATGCGCTCGAAGAGGGCGTCCAGCTTTGGCAGCAGCTTCCAGTCGACGAGGGCCACGTGTTCGCGGACGCGCGGATCGACGGTCTGCTCCTTGAAGACCTGCTGGACGGGCCGCGGGTTGGCGAGGCGGGCGTTCTCGGCGAGCGCCGCTTCGTAGCGCTCCGGCAGCGTGTCCCACTGACGAGGGCGATAGCCGGTCGTGACCAGGTAGGCGTTCCAGCGCAGGTGCTCGAGGTGACCGATGGCCTCGCGCAGGGCCTCGTCGCTGTTCTCGCCATGGCCAAATGAGGGGAGCTCGTCAAAGCCCCGGACCCACAGGAGCCTCTCGACGGGGGAGTAGTCCGCCGTGGCGCGGCTCGAGTCGCGACCGTAGGCGTCGCAGTCGCGCCAGGCCCGGAGCGCCTCGGGGATAAACGGCGCGCTCTGCTCGGGGTCAAAGAGGTTGGGCTTGGCGGCCCCCGCGGGGGTGCCGTAGCGCAGGTTGACGAGCATGGCCATGCGGTCGAGGGCCTTGTGGAGCAGCCGTGCCGCCTGCATGGACTCGGTGGCGCTTCCGTAGATCAGCACCTGCTTGGTGTCCGCCAGGGCGGCGCCGGCGCGTCCGCCGTAGGAGTCCTCGAACGCGACACCGGGCTTCTCGACCTCGTCGTACTGGACGAAGACGGGCTCGACCTCGGGGAACCGCAGCTGGAGGCGGCGCTGCAGGATGTTGCGCAGCGAGGGCGCGCGGCCGAGGTCGGGCTCGGTGTTGATCACGAGGACCAGGTCGCCCGCGCGCGCGGAGAGGGCGTCCAGCATGTCGAACTTGCTGTCAAAGAAGTCGATCGTCGCGGGAGGCGTGAGCGCGGGCGCTCCCGGTTCTCCGTCCGGTTCGTCCGCCGAGAAGAGCGCGGGATACGACTTGCGCAGCCGGCGCTCGATGCGGTCGGCGCAGTGGCTCGCGATCATGATGTGCGGGAGACTGGCCTCGATCGACCCGTCTGCATGGGCCTTGACCAGGGCCTGCCCATTGCGCACCAGATAGGCCGTCGTGAGCACGACGCGCTCGATGTCGTCGCCCATGACGAGGGCGACAAGCGGCCTCAGGCCAAGGCCGACGCCGGTGTGCTCGACGTCGTACGGGGACGGCAGCAGCCTGCAGACGAGCTGGCGGACCTTGATCTCCTCGAGGCTGTAGGAGTAGACGTCGTCGGGCGGGACGGGGCTCTTGTCCGCCGTGCCCTCCATGAGGGAGTCGACGAACGCGGGCACCGATCTTCTCGGCAGGTCGTCCTTCCCGTAGCTCGTTACGGTGACGCGTCCGTTCCTAAAGACGACAAGCGCCACGTGACCGTCGTCGACGCGACTGGTCGCGCGCAGGCGGACGGCGTCGGCCAGGCGCCTGCGCAGCGACTCGCGACTGAGGGTTCGCGTGGTGTCCCCGCTGGTCAGACGATACGTCTCGTCGCCGGAGTCCTCCCGGACGATCGAGAAGACCGCGCGCGGCCGGCTGTCCCCGCGCGCCGCGTCGAGGGCGAAGGCGCGTGCGCATGGGGTCATGTCGCCCGAGGAGATCACGACGACGACCTGCTCGAAGTGATCGATGTGCACGCTCAGCCAGCTCGAGACGTTGGTGAAGAAGTTGAGGACCGTCTCGGCGGTGAGCGCGAGCGCGAGCAGGCTCAGGAGCTCAAAGACGACGTGCAGGGCGAGCGCGCCCGCGTTGGCGCTCGCCCACGCGATCGTGGCCTCGGCGCCCGGGAGCTCGGGGAGCAGCGAGAAGCCGTTGCCGCCGATGAAGGCGAGCGCGGCCTGGCCAAAGGCGTTAAGCGCCGCCGCCATGGAGAGCAGGGCGTCCCCGGAGGCTCCCGGCGCCGTCGCGAGCCCCTGAACCCACGAGATCGCAAACAGCGAGATAAAGAGCGCCGCAAAGACGACGAAGCGGCTCACGCGGTCGAGCAGCTTGTAGACGCAGAAGAGGGCAACCAGGATGACGGCCCCCGCAAGCAGGAGGCCAAGAGCGATCATGAGGAGCGCAGCCGGGTCATACATGATGCCTCCTGCGAATGTGGCGGTGCCGCGAGCCCGTTCTTCTCGCCCGCGGCTATGCCTGGTCCGTGCCCAGAACGACGATGACGTCGTAGGTGGTGGTGTAGCTGCCGTCGTTTTGGGAGACGTTGGCCTCGGGGACGCCGAGGGTCTTGGCGACGCCGAGCGCGGAGGCGAGGGAGTCGTCGTTGTAGTAGATCTTGGTGGCCGTGAGGCCGGACTCGTTGGCGTTGCCCGCCGCGGCCTCGAAGCCGGCGTCGGTCAGGGTGTTGGCGGTGTCTCCGGCCAGGCCCGCGACGCCCGTGGCGTTGAGGACGCTCACCGAGCCCGTGAAGGAGGCCTCGACGTCTCCCGTCGCCGAGCCGTCCTCGCTGTCGGAGATGTTGGAGCCGGTGCCGATGGAGCCCGCGATGCCCGCGGTGAAGTCCTGGCTCGCGTCGGAGTAGGGGGACTCTCCCGCGTCGACGCGCGCCATCATCTCCTCCCAGGCGGCGTCGTCGGGGATCTCGTACCAGACGCTATTGATGTACTCCGAGTTGGTGGGGGTCTGGCCCGAGTACATGTTGTTGTCGGTGTCGAGGGCGCGGAACTGACCCACGAGGCCGATGATGTCGAGCGCGCCGAAGTCCGTGGTCACGCTGTTCGCGAGCTCGGAGACCGTGGTCGCCATCGTGATGAGGTCGAGCTGGAGCACCTTCTTGACGATGGCGCCGATCACCATGCGCTGGTTGGCGGCGCGGTAGAAGTCGCCGCCGCCGTAGTCGTCGTAGGCGTGGCGCGCGCGGCACAGGCCGAGCGCCTGCTCGCCGTTGAGCGTCTGGGTGCCCGCGGGCAGGTCGATCTGGGCATAGTCGTCCTGGACGGCGACGGGCAGCGTGACCTCGATGCCGCCGATGGTGTCGACGATGGAGGTGAGCTGCTCGAAGTCGACCTCGGCGTAGTGGGAGATCTTGACGTCGGCAAACTCGGAGACGATCTCGGTCATGTAGGCCGCGCCGCCGAGGGCGTAGGCGTCGTTGATCTTGCGCTCGCCGTTCTCTCCCATGTCCACGAGGGTGTCTCGGGGGATGGAGACGAGGGTGACCTTCTGCGCGGGCGGGTCGACGCGGGTCAAGATGATCGTGTCGGCGCGGAAGTTTGAGGTGTCGGAGCCCCAGTCCTCCGAGCGCCCCTCGCTCTTGTCCACGCCCAGAAGGAGCATGTAGAAGGGCTCCTGCGGCTCGACGGCCTCGAGCTGCTCGCGGATGGAGTTGCTGACGGCACCGTCCGGGTTGAGGCGGCTGTCGATGTCTCTGAGGTAGAGCGCCACGGCCACGCCGGCGCCCAGGAGCACGACGAGCAGGCTCACGAGCACGCCGCGCAGCGCGCGGCCGCGGCCCTTCTTGCGGCTCTTGCGGTGGTACGCCTCGACGCCCTCGGAGCGCGAGGGCGCCTGCATCCGGGAGCCTCCGCTCGACGCCGAGCTCGCGCGGCGGGTCGTGCGCGGCTCTGCCGCGACGCGCTGGTGCTCGGCTCGGGATGCGCTTCCGTAGCGACTCTGGGAGAGGTGCGCCTGCTCGGCGCTCGTCATGCGTTTATGGGTTTTTTTATTGGCCACGATGGACCTCTCTGTCGTTGGGAGGCGCGGGGCCTCCGCAAGCAGCTCGGACACAACGCAAGCATCATACGAAATGTAGATGAACGGCGCATGAAGGCGGCGCGAAAGGCCCGGTTTCTTATGAAAATGCAATAATGGTTGAGCTTTGTGACAGAGACGCCCCTTGCGGGGGCGACGGGACCGGAGGACACATGAGCGAGGCGACACCCAGGCAGTTTGTTGCGGTTCTCGACTTTGGCGCGCAGTACGGCCAACTGATCGCGCGGCGCGTGCGCGACCTGCACGTCTACTCGGAGATCGTGCCGTGTGACATTTCCGCCACGGAGCTCGCCGCGCTCGCGCCCTCCGCGCTGATCCTCTCCGGCGGTCCCGCGTCCGTCTACGCAGAGGACGCGCCCAAGATCGACCCGGCCATCCTCGAGCTCGGCGTGCCGGTGCTCGGCTTTTGCTACGGCCACCAGATCATGGCCGTGACGCTGGGCGGCGAGGTCGCGCACTCCGAGGTGGGCGAGTACGGTCCGGCAAAGATCGAGCGCGTGCCCGACTCCGCGCTGTTCAACGCCACGCCGCTCGAGCAGACCGTGTGGATGAGCCACCGCGACGCCGTGAGCCGCGCGCCGCAGGGCTTCGTCGTGACCTCGCACACCGACGTGTGCCCGGTGGCGTCCATGGAGTGTCCTTCTCGCAAGCTCTACTCCACGCAGTTCCACCCGGAGGTGCGCCACACCGAGCACGGCGAGCAGCTGCTCAGGAACTTCCTGTTTGACATCTGCGGCCTCGAGGCCAGCTGGACGATGGACAACATCATCGACGAGAAGGTCGCGGAAATCCGCGCGCAGGTGGGGGACAAGAAGGTCATCCTGGCGCTCTCCGGTGGCGTGGACTCGAGCGTGGTGGCCGCGCTCGTGCACCGCGCGGTGGGCGACCAGCTCACGTGCGTGTTCGTGAACCACGGGATGCTACGCAAGGGCGAGCCCGAGATGGTCGAGGAGGTCTTCCGCGGCCAGTTCCAGGTGCCTCTGGTGCACGTGCACGCCGAGGAGCGCTACGCGGCGCTTCTGTCCGGCGTGACCGACCCGGAGGAGAAGCGCCGCCGCATCGGCACCGAGTTCTGGAAGGTCTTCTTTGACGAGGCCCAGAAGATCGGCGACGTGGAGCTGCTGGCCCAGGGCACCATCTATCCCGACATCATTGAGAGCGGGGCGAGAAAGACCGGCGGGAAGGCGGCCACGATCAAGAGCCACCACAACCTGATCCCGTTTCCCGAGGGCGTGCACTTTGACCTCATCGAGCCGCTCGACCACTTCTTCAAGGACGAGGTGCGCGAGCTGGGCGTGGCGCTGGGCCTGCCGGCGAGCATGGTGTACCGCCAGCCGTTCCCGGGCCCGGGCCTGGCCATCCGCATCATCGGCGAGGTGACTCCCGAGAAGCTCGAGGTCCTCAAGAACGCCGACGCCATCGTGCGCGAGGAGCTCGACGCCTACAACGAGCGCCTCTTCGATCAGACGGGCGAGCGCAACTCCGAGCACAGCTGCTGGCAGTACTTTGCCGTGCTGCCCGACATCCGCTCCGTGGGCGTGATGGGCGACGAGCGCACCTACGCGCGTCCGGTGATCGTGCGCGCCGTCGAGTCGAGCGACGCGATGACCGCGGACTGGGCGAAGCTGCCGTACGACGTGATCGGGCGCATCTCGTCGCGGATTGTGGCGGAGGTCGCCGGCGTGAACCGCGTGGTGTACGACGTCACGCCGAAGCCGCCCGCCACGATCGAGTGGGAGTAGGAAATTCGGCAGTTATGGGGGTATAAATCGTCAATTTTGCTAGAAATACCCCGATAAAAGAGATATTTGCTATACTGGCTCCAGTCGAGAGATTGGGGCCAGTATGCGTTTGTTCGAGCGCGAGGACTACCTCGAGCAGATCCGCGGGTTCTACCACGACGACGGCGTGATCAAGGTCCTCACCGGGGTCCGCCGATGCGGCAAGTCGTGTCTCATGCAGACCATTGCTGAGGAGCTCAGGGCCACGGGGGTGCGGGAGGACCACATCATCTACCTCGACCTCGACCGGTACGGCTTCCGCTCGGTGAAGACGCCGGACCAGCTCGAGGCGCTGATCGAGCCTGCGCTCAAGACCCGCGGCATGAAGTACCTCTTCATCGATGAGATCCAGAACGTCGAGGGCTTCGAGGAGGTGGTGAACGAGTTCCGGGCCGAGGGAGGGTTCTCCATCTTCATCACCGGGTCGAACTCCTACCTGCTCTCCGGCGAGCTCGCCACCAAGCTGACGGGGCGCTACGTGGAGTTCGAGGTCCAGACGCTCAGCTTCAAGGAGTACCGCGAGATGAAGCGCTTCCTCGGGCAGGCGGTCGACCCCAACCCCGTGGCCGAGCTCGACCGCTACATCCTCGAGGGCGGCTTCCCCAAGGCGCTCGACTACCCCAAGATGGCGGACAAGCGCGCCTACGTGAGCTCCGTCATCAAGGAGATCTTCGAGAAGGACATCCGCCGGCGCGTGAAGGTGAAGAACGTCTCGGTCTTCAACCGGGTGCGCGACTACGTCATCAACAACTTCGGCGCGACGACCTCGCTGACGAACATCCAGTCCGACCTCGAGCGGCAGGGCGTCCGCATCAAGCGCGAGACGCTCAACCGCTACCTTCAGATACTCGAGGACGCCAAGATCATCAGCAAGTGCACGCGCTTCGACATGAAGTCGCGCAAGTCGCTCAAGGGCGAGCAGAAGTACTACCTCGCGGACCTGAGCTTCTACTTCGCGCTCAACACGGACAACCGCATCAACTACGGGCCGGTGCTGGAGAACATCGTCTATTGCTACGCGAGGAGCCTGGGCTACGAGGTTAGCGTGGGTCGCATCGGCAAGCTCGAGTGCGACTTCGTCATGCGCTCGCCCGAGATGGAGTACGCCTACGTGCAGGTGGCGATGACCATCATGAACGACCGGAAGACCGAGGACCGCGAGTATCGACCGCTCGAGCAGATACGGGACAACTGGCCCAAGTTCGTCATCACGCGCGGAGACCCGATACAGCACCGCAGTGGCATCGTGCACGAGAACGTGACGGAGCTCGTCGGAGAGGGGCGGATTTTCAGTGGCTCTGCAGCAGGGGGGGAAAGACTATGATTGATATCGAGATACGATCACTGCCGGACTATTTGGAGCAGGTTTTTGCCAACAAGCGGGAAGGGTTCTATCACGAGGTTGCCGACTTAAGGATTATGTTTCGTGGGCAGGCAAATCTTGAGTGGGCGCCGCTTCCCGCCACATTTCGGACTCAAGACGATTTCTTAAATGAACATTTCTACATACGTGAGTACGAGCGTCAGATGCCAGGTGAGTGCGCAGGAAAAAGCGGCATAGAGATTCTTATTGACGCTCAGCATTATGGAATACCAACTCGTTTGCTCGACGTGACAACTAATGCACTCGTTGCCTTGTACTTTTCTTGTGGGGAGGCTGAAACGGAAGACGAGGACGGCAAGGTGCGACCCTCGGATGGAGTCGTAATCCAATTTCAGCCGGCAGGGGTTTTTATGTATTTCGATCCTTCCTGCGTAGCGTATGCGGAGTATGTGCGTCGATATAAAAATGGCATTCATTTCCCGGACTCGTGGAGAGAGGGTCTAATAGAAGCCGTGCGGCAATCGGATGGCAGGTTTTCCTGCAATGCCCGATCAGTGGTTGAGCACATGTTGTCGGAGAGGGCAGGATCTTTTTTCATCCTCCCGAAGTACTCGAACGATCGGATTGTCTCTCAGCAGGGGGCATTTCTCCTGTGTTCAACCCCCTTTGTGAAAAGAGATGATCCAGGTTTCGGAGAAGGCGTGTTCCTATTTCCCGATGAGGTAAGGAACGATTACGAGAGGCTGATTGATATTCGCTACGTAATCCCGGCAGAGATAAAGCAGGATATTCTTGTCCAGCTTGACAGCATTGGAGTTAACGAGGCGAGGCTATTCCCTGACACTGAGCATCGCGTAAAATCCATTGTTTCGTCAGTTCGTAGAACGGGAGTAGCCGGCGGGCGCAAGGATTGATGGTATGTATTCCAATTAATGGTTGGGACGAGTTGGAGTTGAGTTCAATTTGAGTTCAACTTGGGTACCTGGAAATCACCCGATTTCGGTGAATGGGGAGACGACGGTAAGCCATGTAGAGGAACACGCACGAGAGTCTATTTTTCACGTACTGAGTGGGAGTAGAACGGGGCTTTAGCGCACACGGAACGGCACTTCTTGCCCGCACCTCACGAGTGCGGGCATTTTATTATGGCGAGAAGATCCAGTGCGGGCTTGTTCTTGGCGGCTGGCGGCAAGTGCGGTCCGCCCCTGCGTCCGGGCCCGCACTGGAGGAGTGCGGGCGTCAAGTGCGGGCGTGTTGTTGAGTGGGGGCAGGTGGTCCGATGAATCTTGATGAGGTCCGGCGGCGCATGGCGGACGGGCGGCTCTATGCCTGCAACAGTCCGGAGCTCTTTGCCGAGCAGGAGCGTCGCCGCGATGTGCTGGACGCCTACAACGCCCTGCCCTTCAGCAGCTCCGTGGAGCGTGACGCGCTTCTCGCCCAGCTGCTCGCCGAGGTGGGCGAGAACTGCATGATCGAGCCGCCCTTCCACGCCAACTGGGGTGGGGCGAACCTGCACCTGGGCAGCAACGTCTACGCCAACATGGGCCTCACGCTGGTGGACGACGCCGACATCTTCATCGAGGACAACGTTATGATCGGCCCCAACGTGACCATCTGCACGGGCACGCACCCCATCTCGCCCCGCCTGCGCGCGAGGGGCCTTCAGTACAACAAGCCCGTTCGCATCTGCGCCGGAGCGTGGCTCGGTGCGTGCTGCGTGGTGCTTCCGGGTGTGACGGTGGGCGAGGGGTCCGTGATCGGCGCGGGCAGCGTGGTCACGCGCGACGTGCCTGCGGGGGTGGTCGCGGTGGGCAATCCCTGTCGCGTGCTACGCGAGATCAGCGAGAAGGACGAGCGCGTGTACGACCGAGACAAGCCCGTGGACGCGGTTTGGCTCGACGCGTAGCGTCAGCGCGGCGCACGCCTACCCCGTCCCGCTTTCGCCGATACGAAGTGACTGCGGAACCCGGCCAGCAAGGTGTCCGGCGCACCCGCCTGCGCTTCTCGAGCCGCTTGCCCGGGCTCACCTTTGGGACGGTCGGTCCCTCCTGCTTTCATGTGGATGGCTGGGACAACTATGGGCTCGACCAGGACACCGAGGAGAGCAACCAGGCCGCAGCCGTTCTGTTCGGTGCGATGCTGGGGGAGCGGATAACCGCGGACGAAATCGAAAGCGGTGCCTGCCTCGAGCGCATGCGGTCGATTTCCGCCGCCGACTTGATCGGTCCTGACGCGCCTGCAACGGTAGTGGCCTATGGAGCGCACGACCGCGTCCAGCCCTTCAAGGCCTCGCTTCGCCTCAGGGACGCGCTGGAAGACAATGGCGTTGACCATCAGTACTTCGAGTGCGCCCACTCCGGTCACGCCCTGCAAAACGATGATGCCGTCTACCGGCAGTGGCTCGAGGCGGTCGAGAAGCACCTCGACACGTACCTGCCGGTGGCCTGAGCGCGCAAACAGGACAGCCCCTTCTGCGCGCTCAGGCCGCGCCCGCCCCCGCTAAATCACCTCGAACTCCCTCAGGACCTTCTCGATGTCCGTCCCCTTGATCTTCTTGAGCGCCTCCTTGAGCGCAAACCGCTCGAGCAGCCCGAGCTTCATGTCGGTGATCGGCTTGCCGTCGCGTAGCTTCACGCTCGCCATGAGCAGGTCGCGCACGTCAAAGACGCTGCCCCACACCTCGGGCACGCCGCGGTCAACGTCGCAGAGCGTGTAGACGGCCTCCATGCCCGTGCGCATGGAGTACTCCGTGGTGAAGATGGTGTCGCGCGGGGTCTCGGCAAACTGGCCGATGAAGGCAAAGTTGACCGCGCCGTCAGGCACCACGTCGGGACGGTCCCCCGCGGCGCGCGGCATGAAGAACGCCGTGATGTAGGGCATCATGACCGGCACCGTGTTGGCGTGGTGCGCGGCGAGCTCGGGGATGCGGTCCTCGGGAACGCCCATGTGGTAGAGCCACTCCTGGCAGATCTCCTCGCCGGTGCAGTCGCGCATGGGCTTTCTCACGTAGTTGCCGGGCTCGTCGGGGAAGAGGCCGTACACCCAGACGCACAGCTCGTTGCTGGGCTGGTCGCGGAACTGCTGCTGGCGGTTGAGCGTCCAGCTCATGAGCCAGTTGGAGTCGGTGCAGGTAACGATGCCGCCGGTGACCACGTGGCCGGTGAAGGGGTCGCGCTTGCAGATCGCCTGGATGTAGGGCGGGATCTCGCCGTCGAGGGTCGTCACCGTGGCGCTCATCCACTTGGTCTTCTCGGGATCTCCGCAGAAGGTGTCGGGACGGCCGAAGCTGGGGTCCTGCGCGGCGATGCGGCGCCACATGTCCCAGCCGCCGCCCGGGGTGAGCTTGGGCCTCCACGCGGCGGGCCTGTCCTGTGCCCCCATGGTGGAGTTCTCAACGCAGCCGCCGTTGGTGATGAAGACGAGGTCGTCCTCGGTGAGGTCGATGACCGTGGTCACGCCAGCCTCGGCCCCGCCGTCCGCGGCCGTCCGGCTCAGCACGATGCGCGTCGCGACCTTCTTCTCGGGCGAGCTGTAGGGGTTGCGCGGGAAGGCCTCCTGCTGGATGCGCTGGATGGTGTCCTGTCCGGTGCCGGTGCGCGGACGCACCGGGCCCGCGCCGCCTCCGATGGAGAACCTGATGTCCTCGACCTTCGTGTTGAAGTGGAAATGCACGCCCGCTGCCTTGAGGTATTCGACGAGGGGCAAGATCATCGACTCGTACTGGTTGTACCTCGTGAAGCGCAGGGCCGAGAAGTCCGGCAGCCCGGCGATGTGGTGGATGTAGCGCTTGATGTAGAGCTTCATCTCGAGCGCGGAGTGCCAGTTCTCGAACGCGAACATGGTGCGCCAGTACATCCAGAAGTTGGAGGAGAGCACCTCGTCGTCAAAGAAGTCGGTGATGGGACGGTCGTAGAGCTTCTCGTCGGGCGTGAAGAAGAGCTCCATGATCTCCATAGCCGCCTTGTCCGAGAGGCCGAACTTCCCGGCGCACCCCGCGTCTTGCCCGCGGTTCTTCGTCGCGCGGCAAAGCGAGTAGTTGGGGTCCTCCTTGTTGAGCCAGTAGTACTCGTCCAGGACGGAGACCCCGGGCGTCTCGATGGAGGGGATGGAGCGGAACAGGTCCCACATCACCTCGAAGTGGTTGTCCATCTCGCGCCCGCCGCGCATGACGTAGCCAAGGCCGGGGATGTCGAGGCCGTCGCACGCGCCGCCGGGAACGCTGTCCTTCTCGAAGATGTGGATGTTCTTGCCCGGCATCTGGGCGTCGCGTACGAGATAGCACGCGGCGGAGAGCGCCGCCAGGCCCGTGCCCACGATGTAGGCGCTCTTGTGCTCGATGCCCGCGGGCTTCTTGGGACGAGCGAATGCCTCGTAGTTGCCGCTTGAGTAGTACATGGTCGCACCTTTCTTACGCGCGCACCGGGCGTGTCCGATGCGTCTGGTTCCATGGTGGGTCCGCGGCGGGCGGCGTACCATGGTCAGAACGGTGCTTCTGTACGGTTTCTTATCAATGCGGCCGGATTGTACGGACGGGCGAGAAGAACGGGCGAGGCCCGCGACGCGTCCCCTACGACGCGGCTGGCCCCTCCGGCACGCTGCCCTCGCTCCCGGCGACGTAGCCACCGGGGACCTCGAGCCGGTCGAGCGCGGTCTCGATGGCGCCGTCTGAGACGGTGGCCACCCGCTGCACCAGCTGCCGCGGGTCGTCGCGCATGTCTCGGGCGATCCAGTCCAGAACCGTTCCGATGAGCGCGTGCGCGAAGAAGCGTGCGATGAAGTCCCTGTCCTGGTCGTGCACGTGCCTGTGCGCCGCGTGCTCGTCAACCACGTCCTTCACCAGGTCGCTCACCACAGGGACGAGAAACCGCTCCACCTGCTCGCGGCTCATGTCGTGGTAGATGCTCGTGATGAAGGGCTTGTTCTCGCGCATGGAGAGAAACGTGTCGAGGAGGCCGGTCTGCCAGGTGTCGGCGGTCTTGTTGCCGGCGATGGCCCGTGCGGCGTCCTCCGCGCACGACCACTCGACCAGGTCGTAGATGTCCTGGAAGTGATAGTAGAACGTCATGCGGCTGATGCCGCAGTCGTCGGTGATGTCTGCGATGGTGATCTTGCCCAGGGGCTTTACGAGCAGGAGGCGCTTGAGCGACTCCTCGAGCGCGCGCTTGGTGAGCTTGCTTGACATGGGGCCTCCCGATGGTCGTTTCTCTCCGTATACCCTTGGACGACGGGTGGGTGTGTGGGCAACTTCGACTCCAGGGTCAACGACGGGCTCCGTCCTCCCGGCGACCCGTTCGCGGCGCAATCTCGCCGGGAAATCTCGCGTGGAGGATCTACGTGAGCCGCGTCACGGTGAGCCACTGGGAGACGTCGAAGACCCTGCCGGACGTCCAGAGCATACTGCTCCTCGCCAACCTCTTCGGCACGACGACCGCCAAAGCGAACGACGACGGGATTGCCGCCCTTCTCGTCTGACGAAGATCGGGACAACCCCGGATTCCTAAGCGTCTGTACGACCCGGCTTGCCATAACCCGGATTTCTTAAGCGGCCATGGAGAGCGCGGTTTGCCGCCAGCCATTCGGGGGTCGTGGGGGCTGCTGGGTGGCCCAGGGCCTCGCACGCGCGGCCCATGAACCTGATGCTGCTCTCCCAGTCGTTCAGCTCGTCGCAGGTCACCTCAAGAACGCGCACGTCAGGATGAGCGATCCGGTCAAACGGTTCTGCCTGTGTAGGCACGGCTCCTAGCTCTGAGGGTGCATCGGCAGTTGGGACCCCGCAGCAGCCATCTACGCCCCGTCCGTCGGGCCGCCCTCCTTCGGGCGATGCCCTCTAGGAAGTCACGCAGGCGCGCGGCGTCAGCCTCTTTCTCGGCGATGGCGGCGTAGGCAAGTTTCTCCGCAGCGTCTCCCCGGCGCCCGCCTCCCTCGAGACGCCGAGCTCGTATCCGAGCTGCTCCTGCGAGAGCCCTCGCTTCCTCCTGAGGTCGGCGAGCCTGTCGTTGAAGTCCATGGTCGTTCCTTTCTATCAGCTCTGCGGGCCGTACCGCTTTGGCGCGAGTCCATGGAACTGCGCGGCGGGGCCGGGTGCCACCAACAATGGTTGGCAATCCGTCAACCAGAGGAATCGATTGCAGAAAACTGGATGCCGGAGCGGTCGCGCCCCCGGCCTTTTGCGGCTTCGATAGGCGGCGAGGCGCCGTTCGTTGACCCCGCCGGTCTTATATTGCTGCCGCATTCCTACGAGGGGTAGAATCGCTCTGCTCTCATAGATTGAAAGGTTTGCCTTGTACCTCGAGATTGGTGAGTTCCAAATTGGAACCGCTCCCCGTGATGTTCGGCAGGAAGTCGCGAGGAGCTGACGGTACAACCTGCGCATGGTAATGACGTCCGGCAGACGCCGGCTCGTCCTGTCGTGCGCGCACGGTTCGAGCCCAGGGGCCGCGGCTTTGCTGCCGCGGCCCTTTTCGTCTCGATCGTGCAAAGGAACACCCAATGAAGGAAATGGACTTCCTGGGCGGCAGGCCCGCCGCCAACCTCGCGCGCTTCGCGCTGCCGGCGCTCGGCGCCAACCTGCTTCAGTCCGCCGACCAGGTCGTGGACATGCTCGTCGTGGGGGCGTTCGTCGGGGAGCGGGGGCTCGCCGCGCTCGCCAACGCCACGATGGTCGGCTTCGTGGCCAACTCGCTCTCGCTCGGGCTCGCCGTCGGCGCCACGGTGCTCGTCTCGCGCCGCCTCGGCGCGGGCGAGAAGGACGGCGCCGCCCGGGCGGAGGCCGCGGCGCTCCTCGCCGCGGCCGTCCTCTCCGTCGCCGTCGCGCTGCCCTGCGCGCTCCTCGCCGCCCCGCTCTACGCGGCGCTCGGCGTCCCGGCCGACGCGCTCGCGGGAGCCGCCGCCTACACGCGCGTGTGGGCCGCGGGGCTGCCGGGAGCCTTCCTGCTCGCGGCGGCCGGCGCCGTCATGCGCGCCCGCGGCGACGCCCGCACCCCGATGTGGCTCGCCGTCGCCGTGGCCGCGGTGAACTGCGCGGGCGGCGTCGCGCTCGTGCCCGCGCTCGGCGTCGCCGGCACGGCGTGGTCCTCGACGGCGGCGTCCTCGCTCGCCGCGGCGCTCTCCCTGGCGGTGCTCGCCGGGAGGCGCGGCTCGGCGCTGCCGACGCGCCCACGCGCCCGAGACCTCGCGGAGCTCGCCCGCGTCGCCGCGCCGGCTGCCTTCCAGCAGGTCGTCGTGAACCTCTCGTACCTCGCCATCACGTCCATGACCAACGCCTTCGGCACGGCGGTCGTGGCGGGGGCGGGCGCCGCCACCAAGGCCAACACGCTCGCGGGGATGCCCGTGTGGTCGGTCGGCCAAGCGGTGTCGGCCGCCGCGGCGCGCTGCGAGGGCGCGGGAGACCGGGGCCGGGCGCTCGCCTACGCGCGCACCGGCCTCGCCGTCTCGGTGGGCGCGACCGCCTTCGTGGTCCTTCTCGTCCAGGCGTTGGCCCCGCAGCTCGTTGCCCTCTTCGCCGACGACCCCGAGGCGGTGGCCGCGGGCGTGCTCTACCTGCGCGCCTGCTGCTCGGCGAACAGCCTCGCCTACGCCGCCATGTACGCGCTCGACTCCTTCGCCCAGGCGACCCGCGCGCCGAGGCTCGCGGCGGTCAACGCCCTGCTCGACGCCGTGGTCGTCCGCGTGGGGCTCGCCGTCCTGCTCGTGCCCGTCCTCGGCTACCCGGGCATCCTCGCGGCCCAGGCGCTCTCGCCTATGCTGCCATGCTTCGTTGGGGCGGCGTACCTGAGGCGCTACGCCCGCAGGACGAGGGAGGGCAAGGGAGCTGATGATCCGAAGGCTCAATAGACGCGTGAGTGGATGAGCGATGGCCCGAGCTGGCCGTTGCCGGACTCCGTGCGAGCAATTCTCATGGAGGTCCTGTCACCGTCTCGCGCTCTACGCGCTTGCGGGCACGGCTCTCCGTAGGTGGATGTTCGGGTGGATGTCCGCTCCTCGGTGGGAGGGGTCAGGCTGAGCCGCTCGTCTCAAACGTGCTCGGCACGTTGTTTCACTTGCTCAGGTACCCTTCCATATCTGGGTCAACGGGGTAGCCTTGTTCTCGAAAGCCAAGGGAAAGCGAGGTTCCATGTCAGGCAGGTTCGAGCGCTTCGAGAGTCTTTCCGAGGACCGCAGGTGCGCCGTCGTTGACGCGGCGGTCGAGGTGTTCGGAGGCGATGACTACGCCTGTGCGTCCACGGCGGACATAGCGAGGCGCGCGGGCGTGTCGAAGAGCCAGCTCTTCTTCTACTTCAAGAACAAAAGGGACCTCTACCTCTACGTCCTCACAGCGGTCACCAGGCGCGTGGCCGACGCGGTGGTCGACGAGCGCTGGTACCAGATTGACGACTTCTTCGAGATCATGCGCTACGCCGCGACTCGGAAGGCCGCCCTCGTCAGACTGGGCCCGCGCATCATGGACTTCTTCGTCCGGGCGTTCTATCCCGGTCACAGAGACGTTTCCGGGGTGCTCGACGCCTTCATGACAGATTCCGTGCCAATCATGGTGCGAACGTACCTGGGCCATGTGCGCTGGGAGCGCTTCCGGGAGGACGTCGATCCCATGCGGGTGGTGCGCATGCTCGTATGGTGCGGAGACGGCTATCTCCACGAACGGCTGCGCGGTGGAGGGACGTTCGATATGGGGGAGATGCTCTCTGAGTTTCTCGTCTGGCTCGACTGGCTCAAGAGGGCTACGTACAAGGGGGAGTACCTATGACTGCGAACGGGGCGAGGCCTGCGATTCGCGTGCGCGGGCTCACGAAGGACTACGGGCGAGGCCGCGGCGTCTTCGACGTCAGCCTTGAGGTGGCCGCGGGAGAAGTGCTTGGGTTTCTCGGCCCTAACGGGGCCGGGAAAACGGTGACGATGCGCCACCTCATGGGATTTATCAAGCCGCAGAAAGGAATGGCTCAGATTCTCGGGCACGACTGCTTTCGGGAGCGCCCGCGGGTGCAGGCCAGCTTAGGTTACCTGCCCGGCGAGGGCGCCTGCATGCAGGAGATGACGGCTCGGTCCTTCCTCGACCTCATGGCGGGGATGCGGGGCATGCGTGACCGCTCTCGGATGCTGGAGCTCGCCGATGTCTTTGAGCTGGACCTCGGTGCGCGGATCGGCGGGATGTCCAAGGGCAACCGGCAGAAGGTCGCGATCGTGGCGGCGTTCATGGCGCGCCCGGACGTGCTCCTGCTCGACGAGCCGACGAGCGGTCTTGACCCGCTCATGCAGGAGCGCTTCCTCGACCTCGTGGCGGAGGAGCGAGCGCGGGGAGCCGCCGTCCTGCTCTCCTCGCACATCTTCGAGGAGGTCGGGCGTGCATGCGACCGGGTGGCGTTCATCCGCGCGGGACGGGTGGCCATGACCTGCACCATGGACGAGGTGCGCTCGATGCGCGGCCGCGGCTACTCGGTCGAGTTCTCGAGCGCGGCCGAGCGCTCGCGCTGGGAGCTTGCCCACGGTGCCGAGCCTGTGGAGGGGGACGCCTGCGGGGTCGAGCTTGGCGACGTGCGCGACGTGAACGCCCTCATCCGCGAGCTCTCCTCCTACGACGTGGCCTCGGTCACGTCCCGCGAGCAGACGCTCGAGGAGCTGTTCCTGCACCTGTACGAGGGCGTCGAGCCCTCGCGGCAAAGCTAGGGGGGTTCCGATGATCCTTCCTCTTTTCAGGCACGAGCTGCGCTCCTGCCTGCTTCCGACCGCAATCATCGCAGCAGTGGTGATTCTCTATGCCTGCGTCATCATCGGCATGTACGATCCCGAACTCGGTGAGTCGCTTACCCTCATGCGCGATGCCATGCCTGAGCTCTTTGCCGCCTTCGGCATGGCCGACCAGGGGACGACGCTTCTAGAGTTCGTCGTCAACTACCTGCACGGCTTTTTGCTCGTGGTGCTCCCCCTCGTTCTCGTGGCGGTGCTCACCAGCCGGCTCGTGGTCCGTCACGTCGAGTGCGGCAGCATCGCCTACCTGCTCGCACAGCCCGTGGGGCGCACGCGTCTCATGCTCTCGCAGGCGTGCGTTCTCATTCTCTGCCTCGTTCTTCTCGCGGTGGCGCTCACTGCGTTCGAGCTGGCTGCGGCCCATGCCATGTTCCCCGGCGAGCTCGTTGCCTCCGACCTCGTCGCCGTCAACGTGGCCACGTTCTGTCTGTGGCTGTTCCTCTCCGGCATGTGCTGGGCGGGGGCCTGTGCCTTCCCGAACGTCTCTGCCGCGAGGTGGGCGGGCGTTGCCGTGTGCACGCTCTTCGTCCTTGTCCAGATGCTCTCGGGGATGGGAGACAAGCTTGCCTGGCTCGCCGACGTCACGCCTCTCTCGCTCCTCGATCCCCTCGGGGTCGCCTCGGGGGAGGCTGGCGCCGTCTTGGGCACGGCCGCTCTTGCCGTCTTGGGTGTCGTGCTCTCCTCTCTGGGGATCGTTGCCTTTTCTCGACGCGACCTGAGCGTTTAGGGGCTGATTTGAGACAGCTTGCCGACCTTCCATCAGGAGTTCCCGCGTCCGACCGGGCCTAGGGCAACCCGGGCCCGGTCGCGCCCGCCCCTAGGCGACGGTGGCGACTATCGTCCCGACGACCACGAGCGCAAGCCCCACGGCGGCCCGGCGGGAAAGCCGCTCGGCGAGAAAGACCCGTGAGAAGACGACGGTCACCACGATGCTCAGCTTGTCGACGGGAGCCACGACGCTCGCTGGCCCCTCCTGGAGCGCGCGGTAGTAGCAGAGCCATGCCGCCCCGGTCGCCACCCCGGAGAGGCAGATGAAGGCGAGCTCTCGCGGAGGCACCCCCCTGACCTGCGGAAGCGTGCCGGTGACTCCCACCATGAGCCACGCCATGACGAGCACCACGACGGTTCGGACGGCCGTGCCGAGATTCGACTCGACGCCCTCGATTCCCACCTTGCCGAGAATCGCGGTGAGGGCGGCAAACACCGCGGAGCCCACGGCGTAGGGGAGCCACGAGCGCGAGGTGCCCCCGTTGGGCGCGGGCTTGCCGTCATCGCCTCGCACCACCATGAGCAGTGTTCCGATGCCGATGAGCGCGACCGCGGCGGCGCTTGCCACGCTAAAGCGCTCGTGCAGGAGCGTTGCTCCGAGCACCATGGTGAGCACGGTGCTCAGCTTGTCGACGGGGGTGATCTTGTTGACGTCACCGAGCTGCAGGGCACGGAAGTAGAAGAGCCACGAGGCCCCGGTCGAGAGGCCCGAGAGGACGAGAAAGACCCAGGTGTGCGGTGCGATGTCGGAGACGGTGCCGGCGGAGCCGACCACGAGCACCATGAGCCACGAGAACGCGAGCACCACGATGGTGCGGATCGCGGTGGCGACGTTTGAGTCGGTGGTGCGGATTCCGCACTTGGCAAGGATGGCCGTCAGCCCCGAGAAGAGCGCCGACCCCGCCGCAAACGCAAGCCACATCCTGGTCACCTCCGTGTACGGCAGCCATTATAGCGACCTGCCCGGACCCTGCCGCGGGGGCGTTCGACCTTCACGGCGAGCAGGGCGACTGCCCGCAGCACTTCTCGGTGCGCCGGTTTGTCCCCTAGACCTCGCCCTTTGCCCTACGGGGCGCGCACGGCTATCCTTATCCACTCATGCACCCAACCGAGGGAGCCTACATGGACATCATCGCCACGCTCGCGGAGGAGCTTGGGCTCAAGCCCGCCGCGGTCCAGGCCGCCGTCGACCTCATCGACGAGGGGAACACCATCCCCTTCATCGCGCGCTACCGCAAGGAGGCGACGGGCGGCATGGACGACGTCGCCCTGCGCACCCTCGACGAGCGCCTGGCCTACCTGCGCAACCTCGAGCAGCGCAAGTCCGACGTCATCACGCTCATCGAGGCCCAGGGCAAGCTCACCCCCGAGCTCGAGGAGCAGATCCGCTCCGCCACGCAGCTCCAGCGCGTGGAGGACCTCTACAAGCCCTACCGCAAGAAGCGCCTGACCCGCGCGCAGAAGGCGCGCGAGGCCGGGCTGGAGCCGCTCGCCAACATGATCTTCATGCAGGCGGCGACCAGGGGCTCCGCGCTCGACGAGGCGGCGCGCTTCGTGACGCCCAAGGCCGCCGAGGCGGGCTTCGACACGCCGGAGAAGGCCCTCGCCGGTGCCGCCGACATCGTGGCCGAGGTTGTGGCCGAGGATGCCGAGAACGTGGCCGACCTGCGCGACTTCACCTTTGGCACGGCCGACATCGTGTCCGTGGCGGTGAGCGCGGACGAGAAGACCCCCTACGAGCCCTATTACGACTTCGCCGAGCCGGCGCGCAAGATTCCCAACCACCGCGTGCTGGCCATCGACCGCGGCGAACGCGAGGAGAAGCTCCGCGTGCGCGTGCGCGTGGACGACGCCGCGGCCGTCGCGCGCCTGGCCGCCCGCTGGCCGCGCCGCAGCGGCGTCTTTGCGCCGGTCCTGGATGCCGCGATCGCCGACGGCTACAAGCGCCTCATGGCCCCCTCGCTCGAGCGCGAGGTCCGCGCCCGCCTCACGGTGCGCGCCCAGACCGACGCCATCGGTGTCTTTGCCAAAAACGTCGAGAGCCTGCTCTCGGCCCGTCCCGTGCGTGGCGCCCGCGTGATCGCGCTCGACCCGGGCTTCCGCACGGGCTGCAAGGTCGCGGTGCTGGACGAGTACGGCACCCTGCTCGACCACGGCGTGGTCTACCCCACGGTGCCGCGCCGCGACGTCGCGGGCACCAAGCGCGAGCTCGCGCGCCTCACGGCCAAGTACGCCATCAACACCATCGTCATCGGCAACGGCACGGCCAGCCGCGAGACCGAGGAAGTGGTTTCCGAGTTTATCGCCGAGTCCGCGCCGGAGCTGCGCTACACCATCGTCAACGAGGCCGGCGCCTCGGTCTACTCGGCTTCCGAGCTCGCGAGCAAGGAGTACCCCGACCTCGACGTCACCACGCGCGGCGCCATGAGCCTGGGCCGCCGCCTGCAGGACCCGCTCGCCGAGCTCGTGAAGATCCCGCCCCAGTCCATCGGCGTGGGCCAGTACCAGCACGACCTCGACCAGGCGGAGCTCGCGCGCACCCTGGGCAACGTGGTGGAGGACGTCGTCAACCGCGTGGGCGTGGACGTCAACACCGCGAGCGCGAGCCTGCTCGGCTACGTCGCCGGCATCACGCCCGCCGTGGCCCGCAACATCGTGGCCTACCGCGAGGAAAACGGCCCCTTCACCGACCGTCGCCAGCTCAAGAAGGTCTCCAAGCTCGGTCCCAGGGCCTACGAGCAGTGTGCCGGCTTCCTGCGCGTGAACGGCGGCGCCAACCCGCTCGACGCCACGGCCGTGCACCCGGAGAGCTATCCGGTGGCTCAGGCCCTGCTCGAGCGCGCCGGCGTGACCGAGAAGGACCTCGCGCGCGGCGGCATCCCCGACATCCAGCAGCGCCTGGGCAACGTCGCTCTGCTTGCCGGCGAGCTCGAATGCGGTCTCATGACCCTGATCGACATCGTCTCCGAACTGGAGAAGCCCGGGCGCGACCCGCGTGATGACGCTCCCGAGGTGGTCTTCAGCCGCGCCGCCCTCTCGATCGACGATCTCCAGCCCGGCATGGAGCTCACGGGCACCGTGCGCAACGTCGTGGACTTCGGCGCCTTCGTCGACGTGGGCGTCCACCAGGACGGCCTCGTGCACATCTCCAAGATGGCCCGGCGCTTCGTCAGGCACCCGAGCGACGTCGTGGCGGTGGGCGACACGGTCAAGGTCTGGGTCGAGCGCGTGGACCGCGACCGCGGCAAGATCTCGCTCACGATGGTTCAGGGCAAGTAAGCGGCTCCCCTTGAGGGTATGCACACCCCGCCGGGAGGGTATGTATGCCTTCCGACCCGTCTGTTCTTCTCAGCAAGCGCTGTACCTGCGCAAACGCGAGTGCCACGGGTCCGGGCGGTGTACATACCCTGAAGGGCGGGTGTACATACCCTCGAGCCCCTGGGCGGCGCGGGCGCAAAGCCAAAGAAATTAGAGGAACCTAACATGATTTTGGCCGCTCAGACCGGGTACGAGAGGATCATCTACATCCAACGTGCCCGGTCGGCAGGCCGCCGCCGGGCAGGGAAGGGGTCGCCCCATGTGCACGGGCATCCGCTTTACCAGCACCTCCGGCTCCATGTACTTTGGCCGCAACCTGGACTGGACCCAGGGCTACGGCGAGCGCGTGGTGATGACGCCGCCGGCCGCGAAGATCCCGGCCGCCTTCTCTCGCGAGGGAGACCTCGAGCGCGGCCATGCCGTCATCGGCATGGGCATCGTCGTGGAAGGCATCCCGCTCTACTTTGACTGCGGCAACGACGCCGGCCTTGCCGTCGCGGGCCTCAACTTCCCGCAGAGCGCGCGCTACGCGAGCGAGCACAGGCACGGCGCCATTAACGTCGCCGCCTACGAGTTCCCGTTCTGGATCGCACGGAACTTCTCGTCGGTCGAGGAGGTTCGCGAGGCGCTCGCGCGCGTCAATGTGGTCGCCAAGCCGGTGAACCGCCAGCTTCCCGTGGCCAACCTCCACTGGATCATCGGCGACGCCACGGGCAGCGTGGTCGTGGAGTGCCTGGAGGACGGTCTGCGCGTCTGGGAGAACGACGTCGACGTCCTCACCAACGAGCCCGACTTTGGCTGGCAGCGCACCAACCTGCGCAACTACCTCACGCTGAGCGACGCCGATCCCACGGCCGCCGCGTGGGGCAAGGCCAGCCTTCCGCCCTTTGGGTCCGGCATGGGCATGCATGGCATCCCCGGCGACTACAGCGGTCCTTCTCGCTTCGTCAAGGCGGCCTTCGTGAACGCGCACTACCCCGCTCAGGAGGGGGAGCGCGCCAACGTGACGCGCCTGTTCCGCACCCTGGGCTCCGTTGCCGTTCCGGACGGCTGCGCACAGGTGGTGGAGGGCGCCTTCGAGCGGACGCTCTACACGAGCTGCTTCTCTGCCGCGACGCTCACCTACTATCACGCCGCCTACGACGACCTGGAGATTCGCGCCTACCCGCTCGCCTCGTGCGACATGAACGGGTCCGCGCCCGTCTTCGTGCCCGCCGCGTAGCCGCCGCCTGCACGTTGGGGACAGTCCCCAACGTGCATATGTGAATTGGGGGCTGTCCCCAACTAACAGATGCCAAAAAGGAGAGACACCATGCACAGTCCTGCCGTCAGCGCGGGGCCGGCGGGAGCGTCTGCCGCGAAGGAGCGCTTCCTCGTCCTGCCGATCATCATCTTGATTTTGGCCCAGATGGGCACGAGCGGGGACAACGGGGCCCTGTCGCTCGCCGCCTCGGCCCTCACCACCGATCTCGGCGCCACCACCGCCGAGATCCAGCTCGCCAACATGGTCTATCCGCTCGTGGGCGGCGCATTCATGATCGCGGGCGGCCTGCTCGGCACTATCCTTGGCTGGGCGCGGACCTTCCGCACCGGCGCGCTCGTGTGCGGAATCGGCGAGGTGGTTCTCGCCTTCGCGCCCAGCATGGCCGTCTTCATCTGGGTCGGGCGCGTGCTCGTGGGGCTGGGCGCGAGCCTGCTCGTCCCCTCTGTCCTGGGGCTCGTTCCGCTGCTGTACCGAGGCCACAACCGCATGGTCGCCTTTGGGTGCATCGGAGCGGCCTCGGGGCTCTCCGCCGTGCTGCCGCTCATTCTCGGCGTGGTCATGGAGACCGCCGGCATGCGGCCGACCTTCCTGCTGCTCGCTGCGTACTTCGTCGTGGTGGGGGCGCTCTCGCTGCGCCTGCCGCGCGTCGCCCAGTCCAGCGAGAAACTTCCCTTCGACGGTCTCGGCGTGGCGCTTGCCGCCGCGGGCCTGTTCCTCGTGCTCGTGGGCCTCTCGAGCGTCTCGAGCTGGGGCCTCATCGAGCCGTTCGCCGGATGTCCGTTCACCGTCTTCGGAATCTCCCCGGCGCTGCCCTCCGTGGCCCTGGGCCTCTTGGTCCTGGCGGTGCTCGTGCGGGTCGAGAAGAACGTGGAGCAGCGCGACGGCATCGCGCTGCTGCCCAGCTCCTTCCTCGGGACTCCGCAGGTCCTCGCGGGTCTTGTCGCCAACGCGGTCATGTTCTTCTTCATGGGCGCCCAGTCTATCCTCATGGCTCCGTACCTGCAGCTGGTTGCCGGCTGGTCGCCCATCGACGTGGGCACGATTTCCATCGTGACAGGTCTTCCCACCTTTGCGCTCTCGCTTGGCATCCCCAAGCTGATGCCGCATGCCAACCCGCGCCACGTCATCCAGACGGGCTATGTGACCATGGCCGCCGCGCTCACGGTGATGGCGCTCTCGGTCACGTCGACGGGCGCCAGCGCAGTCCTCGTCTACCTCGGGGCATTCCTCGCCGGCGTGGGCGCGGGCACCGTCGCCTCGCATGCGAGCAACGTGGTGGCCGCAGCGCTGCCCGAGCGCGACGCCTCTCAGTCCGGCGGCATCCAGAGCACCATGCGCAACGTCGGCCAGGCCGTGGGCGTGGCGCTGCTGGGAGCAGTCCTGCTCTTTGGCATCACGAGCATGGTGCGTGACGGCGCCGCGTCCGACACCGCCCTCTCCTCCCAGGTCCGCGGAGACCTCGTCTCCATGAGCGTCAACCTCGGCAGCAACGAGGAGTTTGAGCGACAGCTCCAGAGCATCCCGATGACCGACGCCGAGCGCCAGGAGCTCGTGCGCATCGACGCGCGGGCGCGCTCCGAGTCAACGCGCATCGCCTATGCCGTCGGCGGCGTCATCGTGCTTCTCGGGCTGCTGACCACCCCCATGATCACGACGTTCGACAAGCGCCCGTCCTCCGTCTCCCCCGCAGACGAGCGCGCGACGGCGTGAGAGCGCGGGGGCGCCCGACACGCAGCCGTCCGGGCGCCCCCGCACGTCAGCCCCGCCAGTTGTCGTCTTTGACAGTGACGTCAGGTTATATTGTCAACCCGCGGTGAGGTTGACAATATAACCTGACGTCACTGTCAACTGTTAGACCGGCGGGAGGCTATGCCTCGGGATCTGTGATGAAGCGCAGCGACAGCAGAAACAGCGCGCTGATCGCAAGGCAGGCGAGCTGGCCCGTGGCGTCGATCAAGAACTTGCACGCCACGGCGCCGACGCAAAACGAGGCCACCAGCCCGGCATAGCGCGCGGAGCGGTGAAGCTCGTGCTTGTCGCCGCCAAACACGCCGTCGTAAAGGGTCTCGCCGAAGGAGCGGAGATTGCCGGTGCAAAATACGCTCGCGTAGGCGGACTTAGTGCCAAACTGGCGGAAGTTCTCGTAGGATACGGCCGCGCAGAAGGAGATGGCGCTGTTAACGAGCAGGTCGGGAGCCCATGCGGGCAGCAGGGCAATCGCCGCAAACGCGGCAGCCTCGAAGACGGCGACCCAGCGCTGCATCCGGTGGGTCGCGTGTCCGTGGACCCGCACGAGCACGTGGCGCGAGAGCATGATGCCCAGTACAAACGCGCAGATCGAGACGAGGTAGTGGGCCACGCCGAGCCATGCCCCTTCGGCGAGGTTCATGCACAGAAGCACGATGTTGCCGGTCTGGCCCGTGGCAAAGACGTGATCGTGCAGCAGGTATGAGTATGCGTCCATGAATCCGCCCGCGCAGATGACCGTGAGGCCCAGCCTCACGGGAACCTTTGGCCGTCTCGAGATCTCCGACGTCTGCTCCATGCCATGCTCCCTTTGTCGCGCACCTTCGCCCTGCGTATCCTAAATCACGCGCGCGTCAATCTGGCGGAGGCCTGCAATTTCCGTCTCCAAGCCATATGCTCGGGTCGCCGCGGACAAAACCCGCCTTCGATCCATGGACTTTTGGCCCGCCGGGGGAGATTTGGCTCTGGCGTTTGAAGCGCCAACTGGGCTTTTTCTCAAGACGGACGCTCGAATGCCCGGATTTGAGGAAAAAACTCATGGATCGAAGGCAGGTTTTGTTCGCGCCGGCGTGACAATATGGATTGAAGAGCGATTTTGCACACGGAGGATTCGATGCTCGACGCCAACCTTTCATCGAGCGCTTCCGGCCTCGAGCTGCGTCATGACGAAGAGGGCCTCGCGCTCGCGGGTGATGGCATGGTGCTCCGCGCGGACCTCTCGGCCCTGTTGCCCCGGCTGCGCCCGGACCGGCTGAGCCGCGAGCTGCTTGTGCGTGCGGCGCGCGTTCGCGGCGTCGAGGCCCCCACGGCGGTGGACGCCACTGCCGGGCTGGGGGAGGACTCCCTGCTCCTGGCGGCGGCCGGTTTTACGGTCACGCTGTTCGAGAAGGACCCGGTGATCGCCGCACTCCTGCGTGACGCGCTCGAGCGCGCGGCTGATGACGTCGCGTTGGCGCCGGCGGTCTCCCGTATGACGCTCGTCGAGGGCGACTCCGTCGCCGGCTTGCGCGATCTGGGCTTCTCTCCTGACGTGGTGTTCCTCGACCCAATGTTTCCGGAGCGCACCAAGAGCGCGGCGGTGAAGAAGAAGTTCCAGCTGCTGCATCATCTCGAGTGCCCCTGCGACAACGAGGACGAGCTGCTCCAGGCGGCGCTCTCGGCCCGCCCGCGCAAGGTCGTGATCAAGCGGCCGCCCAAGGGGCCGCTGCTCGCGGGCGCCAAGCCGAGCTACCAGGTCACGGGCAAGGCCGTTCGCTACGACGTCATCGTCCCGCCGCGGGCGTGAGGTCACTGCAACCTGGGCGGCGCGGTACAATCAGGTAACTGAAGCCCCGAGCAAAGGAGCCCCGCATGGACCTCCCGAACAAGCGCCCGGACGACATGGCGCGCATCACCACCCCCGAGCTGGCGCAGGCCTTCATCGACGAGCAGGTCGAGGCCGTCCGCGCGCAGGTCGGCGACAAGAAGGTGCTTCTCGCCCTCTCCGGCGGCGTCGACTCCTCCGTGGTGGCCGCCCTGCTGATCAAGGCCATTGGCAAGCAGCTCATCTGTGTGCACGTGAACCACGGCCTCATGCGCGCGGGCGAGTCCGAGCAGGTCATTGACGTGTTCCGCAACCAGATGGACGCCAATTTGGTCTACGTGGACGCCACCGACCGCTTCCTCGACCTGCTCGCCGGCGTGGCCGAGCCCGAGCGCAAGCGCAAGATCATCGGCGCCGAGTTCATCCGCGTCTTCGAGGAGGAGGCCCGCAAGGTCGCCGACGACGTGGACTTCCTCGCGCAGGGCACCATCTACCCGGACATCGTGGAGTCCGACGGCGTGAAGGCGCACCACAACGTGGGCGGCCTGCCCGACGATCTGCAGTTTGAGCTCGTGGAGCCCGTGCGTCTGCTCTACAAGGACGAGGTCCGCGTGGTGGGCCGTGCGCTCGGCCTTCCCGAGGGCATGGTCGAGCGCCAGCCGTTCCCGGGCCCGGGCCTGGGCGTCCGCTGCCTCGGCGCCATCACGCGCGACCGCCTGGAGGCGCTGCGCGCGGCCGACGCCATCTTGCGCGAGGAGTTTGCTGAGGCGGGGCTCGCCGGCAAGGTGTGGCAGTACTTCGTCGTGGTGCCCGACATGCGCGCCACGGGCGTGCGCGACGGCAAGCGCGCCTACGACTGGCCGGCCATCATCCGCGCCGTCAACACCGTCGACGCCATGACGGCCACGGTGCCCGAGCTCGACTGGGCGCTGCTCAAGCGCATCACCGACCGCATCCTCGCCGAGGTGCCGGGCATCTGCCGCGTGACGTACGACCTCACGCCCAAGCCCGTGGGTACGATCGAGTGGGAATAACATAGTTAAGACACCAACTTCCGTAAAAATAAAAAAGTTGGTGCCTTAAACCGCGAATAACGCCCCCTGACTCTATACTGGAGCCAGGGGGCGATTTTCATGAAGCTATACCGTCGCGAACAGTACCTCAAGAAAATTCGACCGTTTTACGATGATGACATCATCAAGGTCATCACGGGCATACGGCGGTGTGGCAAGTCAAGCCTCATGGAGACGGTCATCGAGGAGCTCAAGGAACGCGGGGTCCCCGATAAGGACATCGTCTACCTCGATCTCGAGAAACGGGGCAACCGGTCGATCAAGACGCCCGACCAGCTCGAGGCGGCAATCGAGAAGCGCTTGGCGGACGACGACTTCAAGTACCTCTTCATCGACGAGGTGCAGAACGTCGAGGGGTACGAGGAGGTCGTTAACGCGTACAACGCGGACGGCGGCTTCTCCATATTCATCACAGGCTCCAATTCCTACCTCCTTTCCGGCGAGCTCATGACCAAGCTGACGGGCCGCTACGTCGAGTTCGAGATGTTCCCGCTCTCGTTTGCCGAGTACCTGGGGATGAAGCGCCATCTGGGCAGGGAGGTCGGAGACGCGCGCCGCGAGTTCGAGGACTACCTGCGCTTCGGGGGCTTTCCGAGGTCGCTCGCATACGATGATCCGGACGCGAAGGCGCGCTACATCGAGGATGTTGTGAACCAGATCATCGAGAAGGACATCAAGGGACGGAAGAAGATCCGGCACGTCGACACCTTCAACCGGGTCATGACGTACCTCATCAACAACTTCGGCGCGCCGACGAGCCTGACGAATCTGGTTGACCATTTCACCAACGTCGAGAAGATCCGCGTGCAGCGCAGGACCATCGCCTCTTACATCCAGACGCTGGTCGACGCCAAGGTTCTCTACCGCTGCCCCCGCTTCGACCTGAAGTCCCGCAAGTCGCTGCGCGGGGAGGAGAAGTACTATCTTGCGGATCCGGGCATCTACTTCGCTCGCAACGTAGACGTCCGTCTCAACTACGGTCCCTCGCTCGAGAATGTGCTCTACCTGTATCTGCGAGCCAGGGACTACCGGCTTTCCGTCGGAAGGATCGGGAAGCTCGAGTGCGATTTCATTGCCCGTCAGCGCAACGCGTACGCCTACATTCAGGTGGCGATGAGCATCGCGGACCGCGCGACCGAAGATCGTGAGTATCGGCCTTTCAGCTATATTCGCGACGGCTACCCGCGTTTCCTCTTCACCCTCGACCCGCTTCTCCAGGGACGCGAGGGCGTGAGGCACCTCAATCTCGCCGATTTCATGGCGGGGGAGCATGGCTTGTTTGAATGACGGGGTCCTGCCGAGGGTGGCGCAGGAGCTCGTAGAGAGGACCAGGCGCACCGACGTCCTTCTCCACTCCAACGAGGCTGCCGGCATGGGGTCGCGGTGATTCCGCGGCCCCTCTTTGCCATCGGCGGCCTCATGCCGGCGTTGGCGGACGAAATGCGCCTTTCGTCCCTCTGTCCTACTAGAGTAGCCAAAGAAGGCCGTTGTGACAGAGGTTGGAGAGACATGGGCGATGGCGACCCGATAATCGACCTGCACATGCACAGCGTCCACTCGGACGGGACTTGCACCGCGCAGCAGCTCATTGACATGCTGGCCGCAAAGGGCGCGGGCATCATCTCGTTTACCGATCACGACAGCGTTGGCTGCTACCGCGACCTAAGGTCCGGCCGTGCGACCCTTGAGCCCGGGATGACCCTGGTTCCCGGAGTGACAATCTCGTCAGGTTATATTGTCAACCCAGGCGTCGGGGCAGCCCTTACGCCCGGCGTCGGAGTTGGCGCTCGCGCATCTCGCTCACCTCGGAGATCACCCAGAACGCCGCCGGGTCGACGGAGGTGATCATCTCGCGGATCGTCCAGAGCTTGCGGCGGGGGATCACGCTGAGCAGGGCCCTGCCCTCCTGGCGCGTGTAGCCCTGCTCGATGGGAATCACGCTGACGCCCGCGTCCTGCTCGCCCAGGATGTTCTCGCGGATCTTCTCGTGCTCGGACGAGAAGATGAGCAGCTGCACCTGCGAGCGGCCCATGACCATGACGCGGTTCATCACGATGGTGAGCAGCGTCAGCGCGAGCACGCCCAGAAGCGTCTGCTCGAAGTTGGAGAAGGGGATCTGGCCGGCGATGACGCAGCCGTCGATCACCCAGAGCAGCGCGGAGACGCTGACGTGCAGGTACTTGTGCGCGATGAGCGCGATCACGTCGCTGCCGCCCGTCGAGCCGCCGGCGCGCAGGATGAGGCCCGCGCCCGCGCCCATGAGCGCGCCGGCGCACACGGCGGCGAGCATCGGCTCGCTGGTGAGGTGGTCCAGAGGGAGCGTCTCGAGGACGGACATGGCGAGCGGGTAGGCGATCGTGCTGAAGATGGTCGACGCGGCGAACGAGCGCCCCAGGAAGGCCGCGCCCAGCAGGAAGAGCACGGCGTTGATGACGAGCACCGCCAGCGAGAGCGGCAGGGGGACGACGTGCGTGACGATCAGCGCGATGCCCGTCGACCCGCCGAGCACAAGGCCGTGCGGGACGATGAAGCAGGTGACGGCAAGCGCCACGAGTAGGTTGCCCAGCACCAGCGACACGATCTTGACCAACTTGTGCGACATGTGCCTCCGCATCTGTAAATTGGGGACAGTCCCCAATTTACACCACTTTGGGGATACCCTCATCGGGTGGCCAACCGAGCTTCGAGCAAAAGGAACGTGCGAGAAGTGCCTCAGAATCGAGGTCCTTCTCGCGCGTTCCTCTCACTCGGCGCGGAGGGATGCGCCAGCCGCTTTCATGTTTTGAAAAAAGCGGCACGCCGGCCCTTCTCGCCCGTTGACGGCGTGGTGTTTCCCACAGGGCACGCCCTTGGTCTCATGAGCGACACCGGCGTCGAGCTGCTCGTCCACATTGGCATGGATACCGTCAACCTCGAGGGGAAGGGCTTCACAACCCACGTGAAGCAGGACGATCGCGTGACTAAGGGGCAGCTGCTCGTGGAGTTTGACGTCGACGCCATCAAGGCAGCCGGCTACAGCGCTGTCGCCCCCGTGATCGTGACTAACGCCGACGAGTGCGGGCCCGTGAGCGTGGACGTCAAGGCGGGCGTCATCACGGCGAGTGCCTAGCGGACGTTCTTCTCGCCGGGACATTCAGACAAGGAGGCCACCATGTCGGCACAGTTTTCTGAGAACTTCTTCTGGGGCGGGGCCATCGCGGCCAATCAGGTCGAGGGGGCGTGGGACATTGACGGCAAGGGCGCGAGCATGCCCGACGTCGTGACCAACGGGGCGCACGGCGTGCCCCGGCGCGTGGAGCCCTCGCTCGACCCCAGCTATCTCTACCCGAGTCACGACGCGATTGACTTCTATCATCGCTACGAGGAGGACGTCGAGCTCTTTGCCGAGATGGGCTTCAAGATGCTGCGCACCTCGGTCAACTGGACGCGCATCTTCCCAACGGGCGAGGAGGCGGAGCCCAACGAGGCGGGCTTCGCGTTCTACGACCGCCTTTTCGACTGCCTGCTCGCGCACGGCATCCAGCCGCTGATCACGCTCTCTCACTACGAGCTGCCCTACGCGCTGGTCGAGAAGTACAACGGCTGGTGCGACCGTCGGGTCATCGAGCTCTTCGAGCGCTTCTGCCGCGTGCTCTTTGACCGCTATCACGACCGCGTGAAGTGGTGGCTCACGTTCAACGAGGTCAACTGCGACCTGCTCTACACGGGGGCGTTCAACTCCACCAATAACCTGCGCGGCTTCTCCGGGCCGCTCGACACGCTCGTGGACAGCCCGCAGGAGCGCATCCAGGCGATGCACCACCAGTTCGTGGCGAGCGCGCGGGTGACCCGCTACGCGCACGAGCACTACCCGGACCTCAAGATCGGCTGCATGATCGTGGCGCTGCCGGACTACCCATACACGCCCAACCCGGACGACGTCCTCGCCACGCAGCGGCAGATGCGCATGATCAACTGGCTCTGCCCCGACGTGCAGATTCGCGGGTACTACCCGAGCTACGCCAAGCGTCTCTTCCGCGAGCTGGGCGTGGAGGTGCGCATGGAGCCGGGTGACGCCGAGGAACTGCGCGCCGGCACGGTGGACTTCTATAGCTGCAGCTACTATATGACGTTCTGCGTGAGCACAGATCCCAACGCGCCCATCACCGAGGGCAGCCTGCTTGGCGGCGTGAAGAACCCCTACCTCGAGGTCTCCGACTGGGGCTGGCAGATCGACCCCAAGGGCCTGCGCTACATGCTCAACGAGGTGTGGGACCGCTATCAGGTGCCCATCATGGTTGTCGAGAACGGCTTGGGCGCTTACGACGAGAAGGACCCTGCGGACGGGTGCATCCATGACGACTATCGCATCTCGTACTTCCGCGAGCACGTGCGACAGATGGGGGAGGCCATCGACGATGGCGTTGACCTCATCGCATACTTGCCGTGGGGCTGCATCGACCTCGTGAGTCTCTCGACCGGCGAGATGGCCAAGCGTTACGGCTTCATCTACGTGAACAAGTTCGACGACGGCACGGGCGACCTCTCGCGCGAGCGCAAGGACAGCTTCTACTGGTACCAGCGCTGCATCGCCAGCAACGGACGGGGCCTAGGGTAGGCCGGACCCCAGTGACTGCGCGGGCCGCGGGCCCTCCTTCCCGCGGCCCGCTTTGTTGGGCTAGTATGCCTTTGCCGCGCCGCCGCCGTGGCCAACTGCGGTTTTGTGCGACCGTCGTCAGCGGGGGCGTACTAGAGCGCGACGCTCTCCGCCCAGGTGCGCAGCTCGCCCGTGCTGGGATTGCCGTTGAGCAGGCGTCCCTCGAGGACCGTGGCGCCCGGCGCGAGCGACGCCATGCGCTGCGGCGCCTTGCCTAGCCCACTGCTACCACTCGTGGCAAACGGCACGATGGTCTTGCCGGAGAAGTCAAACGTCTCAAGGAAGGTGTCGATGATGCGCGGCTCGACGTACCACCAGATGGGAAATCCCACGTAGACGGTATCGTAGGCGTCCATGTTGCCCACGCCGCCCGCAACGGCGGGACGGCAGGCGTCATCGTTCATCTCATGGGTGCTGCGGCTGTTCTCGTCACGCCAGTCCAGGTCCGCGGGGCTATAGGGCCGCTCAGGGACGATCTCAAAGAGATCGGCACCGATGGCCTCGGCGAGGTTCTTGGCTACGCGGGCGGTGGTACCGGTTGCGGAGAAGAAAGCAACGAGCGAGCTCATGGGAGGTCCTTTCTATTGGCAACGTTGCGTCACATAATTGATACCCAGACAACGAAGGATTAATTCAGGGTATCGGCTATCGGGACCCTGCCTGCAAAACTGACCTTCAGTCCATATTCCGCTGAGGCTCCATGCAAAACGACCCTTCGATCCATGGAAAAATGGACCAAAAGTGCTTTGTTGAGAAAATACAATATTTGATATAGCGCTGACCTGCGGTTCTGTAATGTGCGGTCGCGCCAGACGGAGTGCAGCCCCCAAAATCCCATGGATTGAACGGAGGTTTTGCAAAGCGGCGCTCGCGAAAATGGATCGAAGGGCGATATTGCAGAGAAAAAAGAGCGCAAGAGCCTCTCGCGGCCGTTACTTAGTCATGAAGGCGAGCGCTATGTTGCTGATCAGCGAAAGCACGGGCGCAACGAAGCACAGCAGCGCGCCCGTGACGGAGCACAGCATGCCGATGGCCGTGGTGAGGCTCTTGCGGTAGTCGGCCTTCTTGGCGCGCCGCGCGAGCACGATGCCGGCGATGCCCACGAAGCCGCCGATGACCTGCAGCCAGATGAACGGCGTGAGCGCGGTGACGAGCGCGAGCACGCCAAGCACGATGGACACGATGTCCATGGGAACCTCCTCGGGAGCGCATGACGTGCTCAATCATACGGCAAGCGGCGCCCGCGGTACACGCGGGCCGGCGCCGGGCGCAGCTCTCAGCTCTCAGGGAAGCGCAGGGCTGTTAGTCATCCTGCCCGACAAGGTTTGCCAGCAGCTCGGCAAAGAGGGTCGAGGAGACGAAGGAGTCAAGGTACGCGCTGCCGGCCGCGGCATTGTGCGGCAGCACGATGTTTTGGTCCACAAAGTCCTTGAGCGGGTGGTGGTCGGTGAGGCTCACGAGCGCGACGTGCGGACGCATCTCGGGTCGCAGGCCAGACACGGTTGCGAGAAAACCGCTGAACGAGGGATTCTTCGCCGAGAAGATGACGTAGGTGTCCTCGTTGTCCACGCAGTGGAGCGACTCCTCCTCCCAGCCGGTCTCGACGAACTCCGATGGGACGGACCTCAACGTGAGGCCGAGCGCAAGAACGCGTGCCGAGATGCTGCTCGCGCCCATGCCGAGCACGTAGGTGCGCCGGGAGGAGCGAATCCTCGCCACGAGATGGCTGACCTCGGCCTGGTCAACCGACTCCTCAATCAGGGAGCTGAGCCTGAAGACGTCCTCTGAGTAGCTGCCCTCGCGCCGGGTTGACTGATCGTGGCTGCGCTGGTAGACCGCTTGGTGCATGGCCATGCGGAAGTCGCCGTACCCCTCGAAGCCCGCGCGCTTGCAAAAGCGGCTCACAGCGCTCTGGGAGAAGCCGTTCGCCTCGGAGAACTGCGTGGCGTTGCTTCCGAGGACGGCCTCCGGATGGGCCTTGACGGCCTCGTACACCTCGAGTTCGCGAGCGGTGTAGCTGTCTCTGTGCAGCTCGATGAGGGAGAGGGCATCCATGGGGGACCTCGTTCTCGAATGTAGTGAATGAATGAGCCGTTCACCGATGATGCAAAATGAGAATTAATCATTCAGCACCCTTGCAACTTACGCCCACAATACAACAAAACGCACGCTAAATCATGGTGTTGCCGGTATGTCAGCTCAAACCTGCGGCGAGCGATTGATTGAATGAAATTACCGTTTACCGACGAATGGATGGATGTACCATTCAATACTCGTACTATGGGCCCACGGATGACGCCATAGCTTAGAGACGTTGGGAGAAGGCCATGGTTCACTTTTACACCGAGACGATTTCGGGACACGTTCGTCGCATCTGCGGGAACGGTGACGTCTGCATGTATCTCGTTGAGGGCTCAGACCGCGCCCTGCTCATCGACACCGGCTATGGCGTCGGCGATCTGCGGGGCTATGTCGAGGGTCTGCTCGACGGCAAGCCCTATGACGTCGTGATCACGCATGGCCACATCGACCATGCCGCCGGTGCCGCGCAGTTCGAAAGTTGTCGCATGAGTCCTCTCGACATCGAGATTTACGAGGAGTTCTGCTCCCTCGAGCGTCGCCGCGCCAAGGTCGACTCGTGCGGCCACCCTGACTTCAAGGACGTGGTGCCGGAGGACTTCGCCGGGGTTGACGCAAGCGTCATGCGGCCCCTGGCGGACGGCGACGTCTTCGACCTGGGGGACGTCACCGTCGAGATGATCGCCGTTCCCGGGCACACCCCGGGCATGATGGTGCCGCTCGTCGTGGAGGAGGGCATCGCGATCTTTGGCGATGCCTGCGGCGTGGGCACGCTCATCATGCTGCCCCACTCCACGACGGTCGAGCGCTATCGAGAGAGCCTGCTGCGCCTCAAGGAGCACGAGGGGCGCTATGCCATCGTGCTCCGTCAGCACGGGACCTGCGCCTCGACCAAGCGCGTCCTCGAGGACAACCTGGAGCTCTGCGACCTCGTGCTCGCCGGGAAGGACGCCGCGGAGCCTGCGGAGCATAACGGGGCGCCGTGCCTGCGGGCGGCCAAGACCGACCCCGCGACGGGCCGTCGCGTCGACGGTCGCGAGGGCAACCTGCTCTACCTCGCCGACCGCATTCGCTAGGGTCGGAGCGCACAGAGGGCCGCGACCACGTTGTTCCACGGCCACGGACAAGGATAGGAGAGACATGGAAACCGGAATCATTCACTTCAGGGTCGACGACCGCATGCTGCACGGCATCGTGGCAACCCAATGGGTGCCCATCTCCAAGGCAACGCGCGCCATGGTGGTCGACGGTCCTGCCTCGACCAATGACGTCGTGCGCGCGTCGCTCAAGATGGCCTGCCCGCCCGGCGTTGCCCTCTCGGTCATTGACTGCACCAAGGCGACAAACAACATCCTTGCCGGCAAGTACGCGAACCAGCGCGTCTTCTGCGTCTTCCGCTACATCCGCAGCGCCTACGAGCTGTTCCGCGCGGGAGTTCCCATGCCCCAGCTCAACCTGGGCAACGTGACCCAGAACACCGGCAACGTGACGGTTCTCGACAAGACCGTTCGCGTCTCAGACGAGGAGAGGGACATGCTGCGCGAGATGAGGGATGGGGGTGTGAAGATCACGGTTCGGTTCCTGCCCGGCGACACGGAGCAGGACGTGGGGTCGCTGCTCGGCTAGAGGCGACAGACGCGATTATGGGCAAGGGCAAGCACTGACAACTACAAACAAAGAAGGGGGTCTGTGATGTTCAACGTGTTTCAGATAGTTGTCATCACGCTGTTCACGGCGTTGATGACGTGGCACAAGTACAACTTGCAGATTCTGTACTACGCACAGGTCGTGGGCATCGGAGCGTTCTGCGGTCTTGTGATGGGCGACCTCAACACCGGTCTTCTCGTCGGCGGAACGATGTGCCTCATGAGCCTCGGCCTCGCCGGCTACGGCGGGTCCTCGGTTCCCAACTACCAGCTCGGCTGCATCGCCGGCACCGTCTTCGCCATCGGCATGGGCCAGGCGGGCGACGAGGCGCTCTCCACGGCGCTCGCCGTTGGCGTGCCCGTTGCCGCGCTCGGCGTCCAGCTCGACGTCCTCGGCAAGATGAGCGGCTCGTTCTTCATCCACCGCGCCATGGCGTGCTCCGACAACTGCAACTGGAAGGGCATGGCCACCTGGACCTGGGCGTCCCAGATTGCGATGCTCGGCCTCAACGCGCTGCCGATCGCCATCCTCATGACCGCCGGCTCCGGCGCCGTCGAGATGCTCGTCAACAACTTCCCGGCGTGGCTCTCCACCGGCCTTGACGTCGCCGCGGGCATGCTCCCCGCGATGGGCTTTGCCATCCTGCTGCACTACCTGCCCATCAAGAAGTACGGCTACTTCCTGATCCTAGGCTACGTCCTTGCCTCCTACGCGGGGCTCAGCGTGCTCGCGATCGCCCTGATCGGCGTCGTGATCTGCGTCTACGTGTTCCAGGACCTCGAGAAGGATTCCGCGATGCCGGCCGTTGCCGTTGCTGGGGGTGACATGGAAGATGAGTAACGTCGAGACCACCGGCGCCCAGGCGCCGCAGCAGGGAGTGGAGCGCCTCACCAAGAAGGACCTCTCCCAGGTGCTGCTTCGCTACGTGATGAGCGCCCAGATCTGCTTCAACTACGAGACCATGCAGTCGGCGGGCTGGGTCTGGTCGATGCACCCCGCCATGAAGAAGCTCTATCCGGACGATCAGGTCCTGAGCGAGAAGTACAAGTCCTATTACAAGTTCTTCAACACGCACCCCTGGTTCGGTCGACTGATCCTCATGGCCGCCCTCGCCATCGAGACCACGCGCGACCCGGACGCCACCCAGACGGCGGTCGACGTCCGCACCGGCCTCATGGGCCCGCTCGCCGGCCTCGGCGACTCGATCGTGTGGGTCCTTCTCCCCACGGTCGTGGGGGCCATCGCGTCCTACTCGGCGCTCGAGGGCTCGCTCGTGGGCTGGTTCATGGCCATTGCCGTGAACATCCTGCTCTGGCTCGTGTTCTGGCGTCTGTCCTACACGGTCTACGACAAGGGCATCTCGTTTATCACCGAGAAGAGCCGCTCCCTCGCGCACCTGACGGACGCCTGCGCCATCCTCGGCATCATCGTCATCGGTGCCCTCACGGTCTCGACGGTTGACGTGCACCTCGCGATCTCCTGGACGGTTGGCGACCTCACCCAGAACCTCGACGAGCTTCTGAACGGGATCCTCCCGAGCTTCATGAACCTCGTCACCATGCTTGCCATCTATCTCGGCCTGGACATCAAGGGCATGAGCCCTGGAAAGATGGTCTGGATCGTCATGATCGTCGCCATCGTTCTCGGCGCCCTCGGAATCTGCGCCTAGTACGCGTGAGCCTCGGGTGGGCCGTCATGGGGCGGCCCACCCCCGTTTTTGACAGGAGTCATGATGAAGCTGCTGCTCGTGAGCCACGGGGATCTCGCCGCCGGAATGGCCAGCGTCCTCTCCAACTTCTTTGGGATGAGGGAGGTGTCCTCCGCCTGCGTCTCCATCGAGCGCGGTGCCCAGGGGCTCGCCGAGGACGTCTCGGCGTTCTTCGACGCCTGCGGTGACGAGCAGGTCGTGATTTGCTCCGACCTCATGGGCGGCAGCGCCAACCAGACGGTGATGCCCTGGCTCGAGCGCGAGAACACCGTCCTTGTCGCCGGCATGAACCTCCCGCTGCTCCTTCAGCTCGCCATGGTGACGGGCGACGTCACCCTCGACGAGGTCAGGGGCATGGTCGAGGAGGCGCGTCAGGGCGTCGTCGTCATGAACGACCTCACCTTCGAGATGGGTGATGACGACGAGTAGCGCGGCGGGCCTGCGCGCGGACGTGGCCGCGCTGCTTCGGGCGGACAGGGTCCATCCGGGCCGGGCGGCGCGCGCCAACCTCGCGGGTGCCAGTGCGCTGCTCGAGCAAGACGACGAGGTGCTGCTCGTCCTTCTCGGCGAGCTCTCCGTCTTTCACGAGTTTGTCCCCGTGCCCGAGCGGGCCACGGGCGCGCTGCTCGTGACGGACCGGGGCATTGCGGCGTTTGGGTCGACGTGGGCGACCAAGCTCTCGTGCGCGGGTCGCTGGGAGGACGTCTCGTCGCTCAAGGCCGCCGGCGGGCTGGGCGGCCTGCGCGTCGACGCGGTGGTGTCCGGCACCAAGATGGGCTTTCTCGAGGTCTACGCCGGCAAGCGCACCGACGCCCACCGCAGGACCCTGGCCAGGATCTGCTCGGAGCGTCTGGGAGGAGATGGCGAGAGGTGAGCTACGGGACCGTCATCTTTGCTCAGATCGCCCAGATGTTCGTGTTCATGGCGGTTGGCGTGGCGCTGTTCAAGACGGGGCGCATGGGCGGCCCGGGCGCCAAGGACCTGGGGTCGCTGCTGCTCTACGTCGTGATTCCGGTGGTCATCGTGCGGAGTCTCTGGACCGAGCGCACCGCGCGGACCACGCAGGTCATCGTGGAGACGTTCTTTCTCGCGCTCGCGCTTCTGGCGCTTGCCATCGTCGTCTCGCGCGTGGCGTTTCGCCGCGACGGGCTCCTGGCGTTCTCTTCCGCGTTCTCCAACGCGGGCTTCGTGGGCATCCCGCTCGTCGAGGCCGCGATGGGGGAGGGGGCGGTCATCTACATCGTCTGCATGATCGGGTGGCTCAACGCCCTGCAGGCGAGCGTGGGCGTGCTCATGATCACGGGGGACCGCGCGAGCGTGAGGCCGCGCGCCGTCATGACCAACCCCATCATCATCTCGTTTGCGCTGGGGCTCGCGCTGTATGCCCTGGGCGCGCCCGAACCCGCCTTCGCGAGCGACGTGCTCGCCACGATCGCCGGGCTCAACACCCCGGCGGCGATGATCGTCTGCGGCTCGTATCTCGCCCAGGTGAAGCTGCGGGACTTTGCGACGTCCGGGGGCGTGTGGGCGGTCTGCGGCATGCGCCTGGTGGTGGTGCCGCTGCTCTCGCTGCTTCTGCTCGCCGCGCTCCCGTGGGGCCACGGCGAGGTCGGGCTCGCGCTGCTCATCGCGGCATCCGCCCCCACGGGCGCCAACGTGGCGATCTACGCCGCTCAGTACGAGGGCGACTACAAGACCGCGGTCCTCACGGTCTGCGCCACGACTATCCTCTCGATCATCTCCCTGCCCCTGCTCATCTCCCTGGGAGCTGCCGTCCTGCTCGCCTAGCGGGCGACGCTTCCGCAGGGGTCACACCTGGTCGGCGCCGCGACGTGGCCTGTCGCGGTGCCGACGCAATGCGCCGCAGCTCACGACCTGTGGAGAGGTTCTGGTTCCGGCTGCCGTCGCCGCATAATCCTAGTATCTCGATGGTATTAAAGTAAGAGTATCCGCCCCCCGAACACGAGACGAGGGACATGAAATACTGGAGCATCACCGCAGCTCAGACCATCGAAAAACTCTCCTCAAACCCGGACTACGGGCTCAACGAGCAGCAGGTGAGCGACCTCATCGCCGCACACGGCCCCAACGAGTACCAGCAGTCCAAGCCAGAGTCCCTGCCCGCCATGGTGCTCCGGCAGTTCAAGGACGTAGCCAACCTCATCCTGCTGCTCGCCGCGGGGCTCTCGCTCGCACTGGCCGTGCGCGAGGGCCACGGCTACGTGGAGCCCGTCGTCATCCTGGCCGTCATAGCCATGAACGTCGTTTTGGCCGTGACGCAGGAGCGCGGGGCCGAGCGCGCGCTCGAGGCCCTGCGCGACCTCAACAGCCCCACCTGCCTCGTGCTGCGCGACGGCGCCCGCGCGGAGGTCGACACCGCGGCCGTGGTGCCCGGGGATATGGTCCTGCTCAAGACCGGCGACCTCGTGCCGGCGGACGCGCGCCTCATCGAGGCCGTGGGCCTCGCGGTGGACGAGTCCTCGCTCACCGGCGAGTCCGAGCCGGCCGAGAAGGACGCGGAAGCCCTGGCGGAGCCTGACGCGCCGCTCGGCGACCGCGCCAACATGGTCTTCTCGGGCTGTCTCGTCACGGCGGGCAACGCGCGCGCCGTGGTCACCGCCACGGGCATGGCAAGCGAGATGGGACGCATCGCCTCCTTCCTGAACGACGCCCAGAAGATCCAGACACCGCTGCAGCGCAGGCTCGCCCGCGTGGTGCACGGGTTGAGCGCGGTGGCGGTGCTCGCCGCCGTGGCGCTGCTGGCAACGGGCCTTCAGCAGGGCGAGGAGTTCTGGGCCATGATGCTCGCCGCGGTCTCCCTGGCCGTGGCCGCCGTTCCGGAGACCCTGCAGCTCATCGTCACCCTCACGCTCACGCGCGGCGTGCGCAACATGGCGCAGAGGCACGCCCTCATCCGCAAGCTCCCCGCGGTGGAGACGCTGGGCTCGACCTCGGTCATCTGCTCGGACAAGACGGGCACGCTCACGCAGAACCGCATGAGCGTGCGTCGCGTCTGGGTTCCGGGCGCGCCGGCCGCTGAGGTGGGGGAGCGCGCGGAGGACCCGCGGGCGCTGGTTCTTCTCCGCCGCCTTGCCCTTGCGAGCAACGCTACCGTCGAGCCTGACGGCAAGGGTGGCGAGAAGATCGTGGGCGACGCCACCGAGACCGCCATCATGCGCCTGCTCGCCGCCTCCGGCGAGACGCGCGAAGCGCTGTTGGCCGAGCTCCCGCGCGTGGGCGAGGTGCCCTTCTCGTCCGCCCGCAAGATGATGACGAGCGTGCACTCGCTACCGGATGGCCGCTTCCTCGTGCTCACCAAGGGCGCCTTCGACCGGCTGCCCTTTGCGCCGGCGAGCGAGGCCGAGCGCGCCGAGCGCCAGGCCGCCCACGACGCCTTTGCCCACGACGCGCTGCGCGTGATCGCGCTGGGCAGCCGCGTGGTGGACGAGCTTCCCACGGACGGGGACCTCGAGTCCCTGGAGCGCGACCTTACGTTCGAGGGCATCGTTGGCCTCATAGACCCGCCGCGCCCGGAGGCTGCGGAGGCCATCGCGCTCGCGCGACGCGCGGGCGTGCGCACCGTCATGATCACGGGCGACCACGCGGCGACGGCCGGCGCCATCGCGCAACAGCTGGGGCTCATCCGCGCCGGGGCGCCCGTGGTCACGGGGCGTCAGCTCGCGGCGATGACCGACGAGGAGCTCGTGGAGAACGTGCGCGCGTACTCCGTCTACGCGCGCGTCTCCCCGGAGGACAAGATTCGCATCGTGGAGGCGTGGCAGGAGCAGGGCGAGGTCGTCGCCATGACGGGCGACGGGGTGAACGACGCCCCGGCCCTCAAGGCGGCGGACGTGGGCGTTGCCATGGGCCGCTCCGGAACCGAGGTCGCCAAGGCCGCGGCGGACATGGTCCTCACGGACGACAACTTTGCCACCATCGTGGAGGCGGTGCGCGAGGGGCGCAACGTCTTCTCCAACATCAAGCGGACCGTCTACTTCCTGCTGGCATGCAACCTCTCGGAGATCGCCGTCATGCTGGGCGCCCAGCTCATGGGCTGGGGCACGCCGCTCACCCCCGTGATGCTGCTGCTCATCAACGTGCTGGGCGACGGCATCCCCGGCCTCAACCTCGCCAACGATGTGAGCGACGAGCGCATCATGGCGCGCCGGCCGATCGGCCGCACGGAGAGCTTCTTCTCGGGCATCACGCGCGTCATCGCGCTGCAGACCGTGGCGTTTGCGGCGGTGGGCCTGCTCGCGTTTTGGCTGGGCGCCTTCGCGTGGCTGCCGGGCGGGGAGGGGCCGTCGCTCGAGGCGGGACAGACCATGTGCTTCCTCGTGGTGGCGTTCACCAGCGTGCTGCACGTCTTCACGGTCCGCACGCGCGGCTCGGTCTTTCGCCGCACGGTGCGCGACAACATGCCGCTCGTGTGGAGCGCGCTCGGGGTGATCGCGGCCTTCTCGGCGCTCGTGCTGGCGGAGCCCGTGGGCGCGGTCTTTGGCCTGGCGCCCATCGGGCCCTTCAGCTGGGCGTGCTCGCTCGCGCTCTCGGTGGTGCCCACCCTCGTGGCCGAGGCGTTCAAGCTCTGGGACAACCGTCACGAGACCTGGCTCTACCGTCGGCGCCTCGTGCGCCACGAGAACCGCGGCGAGGAGTAGCGGACGCAAAGAGGCGGCGAGAAGAACGATCCTCTCGCCGCCTCGCTCACCTGGCGCACCTGCACGTTGGGGACTGTCCCCAACGTGCAGAACTAGCCGGACAGGCCGCTCACCACGCTCGCGAGCGCGATGACCACGCCCACGATCGACTCGCCGCCGAGCACGCCGGACGCCACCACGACGCCCTTCTCCTCCGCGCCCCCTGCCGTCTCGCCGCCGCGCGCCGCGCAGACGCGCTCGTAGGCCCACTTGACGCCCGCGCCGAGCGCCGCCGTGAGGGACATGTAGAACGGCAGGTAGACGCCCAGGCCAAACATCATTGCCGGCAGCCCCGCCCAGTAGAGGGCCACGCCGCCCAGAAGCCCGATCACAAACCCGGGCACGCTCGGGATGCCGGAGACCATCGTCGCCACCACGCTCGCCTGCGCGGAGACAAACAGCTGCCCCGGGCCAAACGCATCCGTGCCGTAGGCGGCGACCAACGTGCACAGCACTGCCACGGCCACCACGGTGCCCAGAAGCGCGCCGATGGCCTGGCCCACCCACATCGCGCGCGGGCTCGAGCCAATGATCGCGCCGGTCTTGAAGTCGCTCATGACGTCGCCCGCGAGGCCGCACGCCACGGCCACCACGCCGGCAACGTAGAAGAGCTGCACCTGGCTCGCGTCGGAGAAGGCCGCGACGGCAAGCAGCACAATGAGGCCAAAGATCTCCATCGGGTCGATGCCCGTCTGGCCCACGGACTGAGCGCTCATGATCGTGGTCACAAAGGCGAGAAGAACCACCGCCACGGCCACGACCGGCCCCAGGCCCAGCCCGATGCACACGAGCAGCGCCGCCGCCGCGACCATGAGCGCGAGCGTGCCGCGCTCGAGGCGGCTCCAGCCGCGGGCGCCGTTGCCCTTCTCGCCCGCCGCGTCATCCGTCGTCGCGTGCCCGCGCAGCAGCTTCGCCGCGTGGGGCAGGATGTCCTTGAGGACCACGCCTGCGCCCGAGCCCATCATGAGGCCCATGCCCAGGCTGGAGACGATCCCCTGCGCGGTGGCAACGTCGCATAGGCCCGCGGCGAGGCCGCCCACTATGATGCCGAAGTTGCCCACGAGCGCGCCCAGGAACCAGAACGCCACGGCAAAGCCGCCCACGAGAAAGCCCACGGCGAGCATCTGCGGGGAGTTGTAGATGCCAAAGCTCACGCCGGGGATGGGCAGCTGCGCCAGCAGCGTGGGCATGAGGCCGAGCGCGTCTCGCGCGACGCACCAGAGCCCCGCGAGGCCCATCGAGCCAAAGAGGCGCCTGCCCGTCACGCCGCCGGTCTGGGTGGCCATCAGCGTCTCGGCTGCGGCGGTGCCGATGGGGTACTCGAGGTCGGACTCGTCGACAAAGCGCCGGCGGATCGCCGCGGTGCACACCAGGCCCAGCAGCGTTCCGGAAAGCGCCACGACGAGCATCTCGACCCAGCTGACCTCGTCGGCAAGGCCCAGCATCCAGATGCCGGGGATGGTGAAGGCCAGGCCGCCGGCCACCATGGAGCCGGCCGACATCACGATCTGCGTGACGTTGGCCTCGTTGAGGCTGCGGTGCCCGAAGGCACGCAGCAAGAACAGCGCGACGATGGAGGTGAAGATGGTCGGCCACGGCAGCGCGCCCAGCTTGAGGGCGGTGTAGACCGAGGACGCCGTGATGATAACGCAGCCGAGGCACCCGATGGCAATGCCCACGGGGCTCAGCTGCCCGCGCCACGAGGCGCGAGAGCCCTTCTCGCTCATATGTGCTCCTTCGAATATCCGCTCCCCCTGGCGGGGAGTCGGGTTTCTGGGACCGTCTGATTATGGCAGAAGCCGGCGCGCCGAGGCGTTTGGCCCATGAAGTAAAATCGAAGGCGGTTGACAACAAGGTCTCGTTCGCTGGGTCGCGCCTCCCGGAAGGGAGGTGAGCCCCATGGAACTCCTGACTGAAATCCTGAAGCTGGCCGGTACGCTGCTCGGCCTTGTCAACGGAGTCTTGACGTTCCTGTCCAAAGCGAGCAGGTCCAACGACGAACATGAGTCGGGCCGCTAGCCTAGCGAACTAGCGACCCGCTCCACTCATATCCGGCGCGACCCAGCCCATCACAGCGGGCCTTGCCATCATCCATAGTATACCCATTCCCCGATCCCTTTTCTGGAACCGGGGGCTTCTTTTGGAGGACGCATGGCGCGTGACGAGAACAGCGTGGCCGAGAAGAACCTGCTTGCCGTGGACGTGGGCAACACCCACACGCGGCTCGGGCTCTTTGTGGGCGACGAGCTCGCGAGCACCTGGGAGCTCACTACCCGCGGGCGCCTCACCGTGGACGAGGCGCGCATGCAGCTCGCGCAGGCGCTCTCGCTGATGGGGGAGGGCGTTCCGGGGGAGGCCATCCTCGCCTGCGTGGTCCCCACGCTCACCGACGTCTGGCGCCGCGCCTTGGCCGCCGCGTGCGGGACCCGGCCGCTCGTGGTGGGGCCGGGCCTCAAGACGGGCCTCAAGATGCGCTACGACGACCCCTCCGAGGTGGGCGCGGACCGCGTGGCCGACGTTCGGGCCGCCCGCGAGGACTATGGCGCGCCCGTCGTGGTGGTTGACCTGGGCACGACCACCAACTTCGAGGTCGTGGACGCCGAGGGGACCTTCGTCGGCGGCATCATCGCGCCCGGCGTGGCGCTGGGGGCCCGCTCGCTCTCCGCGGCGGCGGCCCGGCTGCCCATGATCGAGCTGCGCGCGCCGGCCGCGGTCATCGGGCGCAACACGCGCGCGGCGATGCAGTCGGGCGTGGTGCTCGGCGAGGTCGCGCGGATCGACGGTCTGCTGGACGCCGTGATGGCGGAGCTCGGCGAGCCTGCGACGGTCGTTGTCACCGGGGACGGCGCCGAAGCGATTTCGGCGCTGCTGCGCCACGACGCGCAGGTGGACGCCACGCTCACCCTGCGCGGGCTTTGGAGCCTCTGGCGGGCGAACCGCCGCTAGCCGCGCAGGCGGCAACCGTTGCTCAGGAAAAGACGTTTGGCAGCCGCCTGACTCGGGCTTGCTTGGCCAAGGGCGTTTATGCTCGCCAACACTTGTAAATCAGCAGGTAGACGGCGCCAGCGCCACGCTTGCCACCGGCCTGCGGCGTATCTAAACACTTCTAAACAAAGAACGTCAAAAACGAGCGAACCTCGTGTAAACACAATCTAAACATTACGTTTACAGACGAAAGTCTGCCGCTCGGCGGGTTGAACGGTTTGCCCTCGGGTTGGCAAGGCGTAAAAAAAGCTTAGCGAATGCGGGACCAGATGGCGCATAGGAGGGGCCGCCGGACCGCCCGCCCTTTGCACGGCAACAAGAGGCTGTTCATAAGACAGCGTCGCGTGTCGTCCAAAGGGGAGTAGCTACGAGGGGGCCCTCTCACCTGCGACCGGATGCGTTCCTAGGGTTTGCCGAATAAGTAAACAGTCCATGATTGTTTACTTGTGGTTTGGTAGAGCTGCCGCAAGGCAGGAATGAACGTAAGGTTCAAGGAAGGGGAAAGGGAACATGAGCATTTCGAGAAGGAACTTCCTCAAGGTCGCGGGTGGCACTGCTGGCGTCTTCGCGCTTGCGGGCTGCAACAACACCACGCCCGCTGCTGACGACGGCGGCGACGAGGGCGGCGAGGAGCAGGCCGGCGGCGAGCTCATCTCCGTGGGCATCATCAACAACGACCCCAACGAGTCCGGCTACCGCACCGCTAACGACAAGGACATGAAGGAGACCTTCACTGAGGAGAACGGCTTCGCCGCCGAGTTCGCCTACAGCATGAAGAACGAGGAGCAGATCGCCTCCGCTCAGCAGTTCATCCAGAACGGCGTCAAGTACCTGCTCGTCTCCGCCGCCGACACCGCCGGCTGGGACACCCCGCTCCAGGACGCCCTGGACGCCGGCACCCAGACCATCCTGTTCGACCGCGTCGTCGACGCTGACGAGTCCCTCTACGTGGCCGCCGTCGTCTCCGACATGGACGCCGAGGGCCAGACCGCCGTTGACTGGCTGACCGACCAGGCCCTCGACACCTACAACATCATCCACATCCAGGGCGTCATGGGCTCCGCCGCCCAGGTCGGCCGCACCGGCGCTCTGAACGCCGCCGTCGAGGCCAACGACAACTGGAACCTCGTCGTCCAGCAGACCGCTGACTGGAACGCCGAGACCGCCCAGCAGATCACCCAGTCCGTCATCGACTCCGGCCAGGAGTTCAACGTCATCTACGCCGAGAACGACGACATGGCCCGTGGCGCCGTGGCCGCCCTCGATGCCGCCGGCATCACCCACGGCAAGGACGGCGACGTCATCATCATGGGCTTCGACCACAACACCTGGGCCCTCGAGGAGGTCATGGCCGGCAACTGGAACTACGACGGCCAGTGCAACCCCTACCAGGCTTCCACCATCCTCGAGATCATCGACAAGCTCGAGGCCGGCGAGGAGGTCACCGAGAAGAAGATCATCATGGAGGAGGGCTACGCCGACTGCGAGACCATCACGCAGGAGTACATCGACGAGAACGGCATCTAATCGCCATGACTCAGCATCTCTGACAGATTGACTGTACGAAGGGGCGCGGCGCGACTGGCACTACGCAGACGCCGCGCCCCTTCTTTCGAACAAGGAGGTGAACTACCGGTGAAAGAGAACCACCTCGTTGAGATGAGGGGCATCTGCAAGTACTTCCCTGGCGTGAAGGCCCTGCAGAACGTCGACTTCACGCTTCGCCCGGGCGAGGTCCACGCCCTCATGGGCGAGAACGGCGCGGGCAAGTCCACGCTCATCAAGGTCCTGACCGGCGTCTACGAGAAGGACGGCGGCGACATCTACCTCCAGGGCCACGACGGCGCGGTCTCCATCAAGTCCCCGCAGGACGCGCAGGACGTGGGCATCGCCACCGTGTACCAGGAGATCACGCTCTGCCCCAACCTCACCGTCGCTGAGAACATGTACATCGGCCGCGGCCACTCCAAGGTCGCCAACTGGAAGCAGATGTACACCGACGCCGACAAGATCCTGCAGAACCTCGGCATCCCCGTGAGCGCCAAGCAGCAGCTCGGCAGCTGCTCGATCGCCATGCAGCAGATGGTCGCCATCGCGCGCGCCGTCGACATGGACTGCAAGGTCCTCATCCTCGACGAGCCCACTTCGTCGCTCGACGAGTCCGAGGTCGAGAAGCTCTTCGGCATGATGCGCCAGCTCAAGGACCGCGGCGTCGGCATCATCTTCGTCACGCACTTCCTCGACCAGGTCTATGAGATCTGCGACCGCATCACCGTCATGCGCGACGGCCAGCTGGTCGGCGAGTACGAGATCGAGAAGATGCCGCGCGTCGACCTCGTCGCCGCCATGCTCGGCAAGCAGATGGACGACATGGCCGACATCAAGGGCGACTACGAGACCTACGCCGGCGCCGACGCCGACCAGATGGTCTACGAGGCGACCGGCCTCAAGAGCAACGCCGCCGTCTACCCCTTCGACTTCCACATCAAGAAGGGCGAGGTCACGGGCTTCACCGGTCTTCTCGGCTCCGGTCGCTCCGAGTGCGTGCGCGCCATCTTCGGCGCCGACCACGTCACCGGCGGCTCCGTCAAGAAGTCCGGCAAGGACGTCAAGATCTCCAAGCCGCTCGACGCCATGAAGCAGGGCATCGCCTACCTGCCCGAGGACCGCAAGGGCGACGGCATCATCGGGTCGCTCTCCGTCCGCGAGAACATCATCCTCGCGGCCCAGGTGCTCCGCGGCTTCCTCAAGCCCTTCTCCAAGGCCGAGACCTACAAGATCGCCGACGAGTACATCAAGCTCCTCGACATCAAGACCGCCTCTGCCGACACGCCGATCGCCTCGCTTTCCGGCGGCAACCAGCAGAAGGTCATCCTGGCCCGGTGGCTGTTCACCCACCCGGACTACCTGATTCTCGACGAGCCCACGCGCGGCATCGACATCGGCACCAAGGTCGACATCCAGAAGCTCGTGCTGCAGCTCGCGTCCCAGGGCATGAGCGTGACCTTCATCTCCTCGGAGCTCGACGAGATGATCCGCACCTGCTCGAGGCTCGTCGTCATGCGCGACCGTCACGTCGTCGGCGAGCTCTCCGGCTCCGACCTCAACCAGAACAAGATCATGAGCACCATCGCAGGAGGTGAGGCAAAGTGACGATCGAGAAGACCAAGGACGACAACATCCTCAAGCGCCTTCTTCACAGCCAGATGATCATCCCGATCGCGGCCCTTCTCGCGCTCGTGGTGTTCAACCTCATCGCTGACCCGTCGTTCTTCGCCATTACGATCAACCAGGACTCCACTGGCAACTCGGTTCTCTCCGGCCAGCTGATCTCCATCCTCAACAACGGCTCCGAGCTCGCGATCCTTGCGATCGGCATGACGCTCGTCACGGCGGCCACCGGCGGCCAGGACATCTCCGTCGGCGCCACGATCGCCGTCGCCGGCTCCGCCATGCTCGCCGTGCTCTGCGGCGGCAACATGCGCCCGGACACGCTGGCCGCCCCGATCATCGTGGCCTTCCTCTTTGGCGTGGTCATCGCCATGGTGTGCGGCGCCTTCAACGGCGTCATGGTCGCCGTCTTCAAGGTGCAGCCCATGGTCGCGACGCTGATCCTCTACACCGCCGGCCGCTCCATCGCCGCGTGGATCAACAACAACGCGCTCCCGATCATCCCGACCGACTCCGGCTTTGGCGTCTTTGGCGGTTTCATCCCCGGCGTGCCCATCCCCACGCCCGTCTTTATCGCCATCGCGTGCTTTGTCGTGATCTTCCTCGTGCTCAAGTTCACGAGCCTGGGCCTCTACGTCCAGTCCGTGGGCATCAACGAGAAGGCCGCGCGCCTCAACGGCTTGAACCCCACGTTCATCAAGTGGCTCACGTTCGTGATCCTCGGCGTGTGCGTGGCCGTGGCCGCCCTCATCAAGGTCAGCCGCATCTCCACCATCAACTACCAGACGATCGCGGCCGACATCGAGATGGACGCCATCCTGGCCGTTGCCCTCGGCGGCAACGCGCTCTCCGGCGGCAAGTTCAACATGGGCTCCTCCATCCTCGGCGCCTATGTCATCCAGTTCCTCACCACCACGCTCTACAAGTTCAACGTCGCCTCCGCCGCCCTTCCGGCGTACAAGGCCGTCGTCGTCATCATCCTCGTGGTGCTGAGCGCCCCGATCGTGCGCGCCAAGCTCTCCGCGATCTGGAAGAAGATCCGCAGTCCCAAGCAGGCAGAAGTGGAGGCGGTGAAGTAAGATGGCAACCCTCAAGCTCAAGAGGTCCGAGGGCGCCGGCAAGCGCGCCATCACGGACACCAACCTGCTGCTCACCATCACCATCGTCGTCTTCGCGGTCATGTACATCGGGGCCATGCTGTTCCTCGGCCGCGGCTTTTTGAGGTGGCAGACGTTCTTCAACATCCTCAACACCAACGCGTCCCTGATCATCACGGCCATCGGCCTCTCGATCGTCATGATCTGCGGCAGCATCGACATCTCCGTCGGCGGCGTCGTCGGCCTCGTCACCATGTGCTGCGCGGTCAACCTCGACTATCAGGGCGGAAGTCCCGTCACGGCGCTCGCCATCGCGCTCGGCATCGGCCTGGCCTTCGGCGTGGTCCAGGGCTTCCTGGTGGCGTACCTGGAGATTCAGCCGTTCATCGTCACGCTGGCGGGCATGTTCTTCGCCCGCGGCCTGACCACGATCATCCACGCTGAGCCCTTCAACGTCGCCAACGAGGCGTTCCTCGCCCTCAAGGACACCCGCATCACGATCCCGTTCCTCGGGTCGGTCAACAACTCCGGCAACTTCACCGCGGCCTACATGGAGATCGGCGTCGCCGTGGCGCTCGTCCTCGTGGTCCTGGCCTTCGTGATGCTGCGCTGGACGAGTCTCGGCCGCAGCTTCTACGCCCTCGGCGGCAACCGCCAGAGCGCCCTTATGCTCGGCATCAACACCAAGCGCTCGCTGTTCCTGGCTCACGTCATCAGCGGTCTGCTCGCGGGCATCGCCGGCTACGTCTACATCATGCACTCCGCCTCCGGCGCCGTCACCAACGCCGACGGCATGGAGATGAACGCCATCGCGGCGTCCATCATCGGCGGCACGATGCTCTCCGGCGGCGTGGGCAACATCATCGGCACGTTCTTCGGCGTCCTGTCCCTGGGCACCATCCAGAACATCGTCTCTTCCGCCGGCTTTACCGACGCGTGGTGGGCCAAGATCACCGTCGCCGCGATGATCTGCCTGTTCCTCGTCATCCAGAGCATCGTCCTCGCGCGCAAGAAGCAAACGGAGTGACGCTGCCTCTCCTGAGGTAACGAGTCCTTCCTTCCCTTCCCTCCGCCCCGCCCCCTCGTGGGGCGGGGCCCCGGGGTCGGAAGGGGCGGTTGACAAACGAGTCTGGTTGACAAAAACGTCTGACGACATTGTCATGTCGTGCCGAAAGGAACAGACATGCTCGAGATCAAGAAGTACCGCTTCTATTTCTGCCCCTGCACCCAGGACCTCTATGGCGACGAGGTGCTCAAGCACGTCGCCGAGCACTCCGCCGAGGTCGTCGCGGCGCTCAACGCCTCCGACAAGGTGCCCTTCGAGGTCGTGCTCAAGCCCAACCTGCTCACCTCCGACGTCATCCAGGCCACCTTCAACGAGGCCAACATGGACCCGGAGTGCGCGGGCATCATCACCTGGGCGCACACCTTCTCCCCGTCCAAGAACTACATCGCCGGCCTGCGCGACCTCCGCAAGCCGCTGTGCCAGTTCGCGACGCAGTACAACGAGGAGATCCCGTACGACACCATCGACATGGACTTCATGAACGAGAACCAGGCGGCCCATGGCGAGCGTGAGTTCGGGCACATCTTCGCCCGCATGCGTTGGAACCACAAGGTGATCTTTGGCTACTGGAAGGACGAGTCGGTCCTCGCCGAGCTCGGCGCCTGGCAGCGCGTGGCGGTGGGCATCAACGAGTCCCGCAACATCCGCGTGTGCCGCTTCGCCGACACCATGCGCAACGTCGCGGTGACCGACGGCGACAAGGTCGAGGCCCAGCAGGTCTTTGGCTGGACCGTGGACGCCTGGCCGGTGAACGACCTCGTGCCCTACGTCGACGCCGTCACCCCGGACGAGGTCAAGGCCCTCACCGACGAGTACTACGACACCTATGAGCTCGTGCTCGACGGCCGCGACCCGGACGAGTTCCGTCGCCACGTCGAGGTCCAGGCCGCCCAGGAGATCGGCATCGAGCGCTTCCTCGTGGAGCACAACTACAACGCCTTCTCCGACCACTTCGGCGACCTCGGCGGGCTCAAGCAGCTGCCGTCCCTGGCCATCCAGCGCCTCATGCAGAAGGGCTTTGGCTTTGGCCCCGAGGGCGACTGGAAGACGCCCGCGATGGTGCGCCTCATGAAGGTCATGACCGCCGGCGACCCGTCCGCCAAGGGCTCCGCCCTCATGGAGGACTACACCTACAACCTGGTCCCGGGCAAGGAGGGCATCCTCGAGTCCCACATGGCCGAGGTCGACCCGTCCGTCGCCGAGGGCAGGATCGCCATCCGCGCCACGCCGCTTTCCATGGGCGACCGCGAGGACCCCGCGCGCCTGATCTTCACCGCCAAGACCGGCCCGGCCATCGCCACGTCCCTCGTCGACCTGGGCAACCGCTTCCGCCTGATCATCCAGGACGTCGACTGCAAGAAGGTCGAGAAGCCCATGCCGATGCTGCCCACCGGCACCGTCTTCTGGACCCCGCGCCCCAACCTCAAGGTGGGCACCGAGGCCTGGATCTACGCAGGCGGCGCGCACCACACCGCTATGTCCTACGACCTCACGGCCGACCAGATGGTCGACTGGGCCGACGCCATGGGCATCGAGTCCGTGGTCATCGACGCCGACACCACCATCCGCGGCTTCAAGCGCGACCTCATGCTCGGCGAGGTCTGCTACCGCTAGCGACACGAAGGGACAGCCCCTTTGTCACACGGCGGCCGCGTCCTCGCCCGGGGGCGCGGCCGCTTCACTCAACAAGGAGAAGACATGGCACTCACCAAAGAACAGATCGTCGGAGAGATCGAGTCCGGCGCCACCTCGCTGGGCATCGAGTACGGCTCCACGCGCATCAAGGCGGTCCTCGTGAGCTCCGAGAACGACCCCATCGCCATCGGCGCCTTCGATTGGGAGAACTCGCTGGTCGACGGCTACTGGACCTACAGCAAAGACGAGATCTTCGCGGGCCTCGCCGCCGCGTACGCGTCCATGAAGAAGGACGTGGCCGAGAAGTACGGCGTCACCCTCAAGAAGCTCGGCGCGCTCGGCATCTCCGCGATGATGCACGGCTACCTGCCCTTCGACGCCGAGGGCAACCTGCTCGTGCCCTTCCGCACTTGGCGCAACACCACCACCACGCAGGCCGCCCACGAGCTCTCCGAGCTCTTCGCCTTCCACACGCCCGAGCGCTGGAGCGTCTCCCACATCTACCAGGCCGTCCTGAACGGCGAGGAGCACGTCTCCAAGATCGACTTCTTCACCACGCTCGCGGGCTACGCGCACTGGGCGCTCACCGGCGAGAAGGTCCTCTCGATCGGCGACGCCTCCGGCATGTTCCCCATCGACTCCACCACCCACGACTACGACGCCACCATGCTCGCCAAGTTCGACGAGCTCGTCGCGAGCAAGGGCGTGGCGTGGAAGGTCGAGGACCTGCTGCCCAAGATCCTCGTCGCCGGCGACGTCGCCGGTCACCTCACGGCCGAGGGCGCGGTACTTCTCGACAAGGACGGCGACCTCGAGCCCGGCTGCCCGGTCTGCCCGCCCGAGGGCGACGCCGGCACCGGCATGATCGCCACCAACTCCGTGGCGCCGCGCACCGGCAACGTCTCGGCCGGCACCTCGGTCTTCTCGATGGTCGTGCTCGAGCACGCGCTCAAGGACGCCACCGTGCCCGAGATCGACCTCGTGACCACCCCCGTGGGCGACCCGGTGGCCATGGTGCACTGCAACAACTGCACCTCCGACATCAACGACTGGGTCGACCTGCTCTGCGACTTCTCCGAGCTCATGGGCGCCAAGCTCGACAAGGGCGAGGTCTTCACCAAGCTCTTCAACGCCGCGCTCACGGGCGACAAGGACGCCGGCGGGCTCGTCTCCATCCCGTTCATCTCGGGCGAGACGGTCATGGGTGTCCAGACCGGCTACCCGATGGTGGTCCGCGGCCAGAACGCCAACTTCACGATCGCCAACTTCATGCGCATGAACATCATGGCCGCCTTCGGCGCCCTGGCCGCCGGCAACGAGGTCCTGCGCGCCGAGGACGTCAAGATCGACAAGCTCTACGGCCACGGCGGCATCTTCAAGACCCCCAAGGTCGCGCAGAGCCTGCTCGCCGCCGCGCTCGAGGCGCCCGTGACCGTCATGGCGACCGCCGGCGAGGGCGGCGCCTGGGGCCAGGCCGTCGCGGCGTCCTACATGATCCACAAGGCCGAGGGCGAGTCGCTGGCCGACTACCTCAACGACAAGGTGTTCGCGGACATGGAGGGCACCACGCTCGAGCCCGATGCCGCCGACGTCGAGGGCTACCGCGCCTTCCTTGCCACGTTCAAGAAGGTCAACGAGGCCGAGAAGGCCGCCGAGGCCGCCCTCGCCTGATGAAAGGGGACCGTCCCTTTTCATCGTCTGACTGATTGGAGAGAAGCACATGATGCTCAAGGAGCTTCGCGAGAAGGTCTACGAGGCCAACATGGACCTTCCCAAGCACGGTCTGGTCGTGTTCACCTGGGGCAACGCCTCCGAGCTCGACCGCGAGAAGGGCCTCTTCGTGATCAAGCCCTCCGGCGTGGACTACGACGAGCTCACGCCCGAGTCCATGGTCGTCTGTGACCTCGACGGCAAGGTCGTCGAGGGGGACCTCAACCCCTCCTCAGACACCGCCACCCACGCCTACCTCTACCAGAAGTGGGGCGACAAGATCGGCGGCGTCGTGCACACGCACTCGTCCTGGGCCGTCTCCTGGGCGCAGGCCGGCCGCGACGTGCCGGCCTACGGCACCACGCACGCGGACTACTTCTACGGCCCGGTGCCCTGCATGCGCGGCCTGACCGAGGCCGAGATCGAGGAGGCCTACGAGCTCAACACCGGCAAGGTGATCTACGAGGGCTTCACCGAGCGCGGCATCGACCCGGTGGCCGTTCCCGCCGTCCTCGTGCGCAACCACGGCCCCTTCTCCTGGGGCAAGGATGCTGCGCAGGCGGTCTACCACGCGGTGGTGCTCGAGGAGGTCGCCAAGATGGCAACCCGCACCGAGGCGCTGCTGCCCGGCGTCGAGCCGGCGCCGCAGTACCTGCAGGACAAGCACTACCTGCGCAAGCACGGCCCCAACGCCTACTACGGCCAGGGCGGCGCGCACTAACGGACACGAGCGAGTGAGAGGGGAGGACGAGCGCATGGCGGCCAAGGTGACCCTGCGCGACATCGCGCGCGAGGTGGGGCTCTCGACCACCGCCGTGTCGCTCGTCCTCAACGATCGCCCGTGCAAGATCTCGGAGGAGAGCCGCCGGCGCATCAAGGAGGTGGCGCGCCGCAAGCGCTACATCCCCAACCAGATCGCCCGCAGCCTCGTGACCCGGCGCTCCCAGACCATCGGCCTGGTGGTGCCCAACATCGAGAGCAGGTTCTTCTCGTCCCTCGCGCGCAGGCTCGAGCTGGGGTGTCGCGAGCGCGGCTACGTGCTGCTGATCACCAACTCCGACGACTCCCCGGAAAACGACGCCGAGCTCGTGGGTCTTCTCGCCAACCGCGGCGTGGACGGGATCTTTGTCGTGGCCTCCACCGGGTCCGAGGGGGACCCCGCCCTGCGCTCGGCGCTCGAGGGCCTGCCGATGCCGTTTGTGATGGTCGACCGCCTCGCCGAGGGCATCGCCTGCGACAAGGTCGCCTTCAACAACGAGGCGGGCGGCTACCTGGCGTGCCGCTACCTCCTCGACGCCGGGCACCGCCGCATCGCGTGCCTGCTCAACGTGGCCTCCAACACCGGGCGCGAGCGCCTGGCGGGCTACGAGCGGGCGCTGCGCGAGCGCGGCATCGAGCCCGACCCCGCGCTCGTGCTGCCGTGCGCCTACTACATCCCCAAGGCCTACGAGGTGGCGGCCCGTCTGCTCGACACCGACGCCACGGCGGTCTTTGCGGGCAGCGACAACATCGCGCTGGGCCTGCTCAAGCGCCTCTACGAGCGGGGGCTGCGCGTCCCGCGCGACTACTCGGTGGTGAGCTACGACAACTCGGCGGCGGACGTGCTGTTTGAGCCGGCGCTCACCTCCATCGAGCAGAACGTCGACGAGCTCGCCGCGGCGGCGCTCGACGTGATGTTTAGGCGCGTGGAGGAGGACGAGCTCGGGGAGCCCGAGGAGCGGATCCTCATGCCGCGCCTCGTGATCAAGAGCAGCGTGCGCGCGATGGGCGAGCCGCCTGCGGAGGCCGTTTAGTAAACGTTCGGTCAAAATGAAAAACGCTGAGAGGTAAAACGTTTTACCAAATATACTGAAACCGTTAGGAAACATCGCGGGCTCGACACGCGAGGCCGCGAGGGAGAAAGGGAACAGCATGGCTAACCCCGTCATCGGCACCCCGTGGAAGAAGCTCAACGGGCCGGTCTCCGAGGAGGAGCTCAAGGGCGTCGACCGCTACTGGCGCGCCGCCAACTACCTCTCCGTGGGCCAGATCTACCTGCGCTCCAACCCGCTCATGCGCGAGGGCTTCAGCCGCGAGGACGTCAAGCACCGCCTCGTGGGCCACTGGGGCACCACGCCCGGCATCAACTTCCTCTTTGGCCACATCAACCGCCTCATCGCCGACCACCAGCAAAACGCCATCTTCCTGATGGGCCCCGGTCACGGCGGCCCGGCCGGCACCGCGCAGTCCCTGCTCGACGGCACCTATCGTGAGGTCCGCCCGGACATCACCGACGACGAGGCCGGCCTGCAGAAGTTCTTCCGCCAGTTCTCCTACCCCGGCGGCATCCCCAGCCACTACGCGCCCGAGACCCCCGGCTCCATCCACGAGGGCGGCGAGCTCGGCTACACGCTCTCCCACGCCTACGGTGCCGTCCTCGACAACCCGAGCCTGCTCGCGGTGGCCGTGGTGGGCGACGGCGAGGCCGAGACCGGACCTCTTGCCACGTCCTGGCAGACCAACAAGTTCATGGACCCGCTGACCGACGGCATCGTGCTGCCGATCCTGCACCTCAACGGCTACAAGATCGCCAACCCCACGATCCTCGCCCGCATCTCCGACGCCGAGCGCGACGAGTTCTTCCGCGGCATGGGCTACCACCCGTACAACTTCGTCGCCGGCTTTGACAACGAGGACCACTCCTCGATCCACCGTCGCTTCGCCGCGCTGCTCGAGGCCGTCTTCGACGAGATCTGCGACATCAAGGCCCGCGTGGCCGCCGGCGAGGCGAGCCGTCCGTTCTACCCGATGATCGTCTTCCGCACCCCCAAGGGCTGGACCTGCCCCAAGGAGATCGACGGCAAGAAGACCGAGGGCTCCTGGCGTGCCCACCAGGTGCCGCTGGCCTCCGCGCGCGACACCGAGGAGCACTTCCAGATCCTCAAGGGCTGGATGGAGTCCTACAGGCCCGAGGAGCTCTTCGACGAGAACGGCGCCATCCGCCCCGAGGTCAACGACTGGATGCCCACCGGCGAGCTGCGCATCGGCGCCAACCCCAACGCCAACGGCGGCACGATCCGCAACGAGCTCACGCTGCCCGACACCCGCAAGTACGAGGTGCCGGTCGCCGAGAAGGGCCACGGCTTCGGTGCCGTCGAGGCCACGCGCGTCCTGGGCGAGTACACCGCCGAGCTCATCAACAACAACCGCGACGCCTTCCGCATCTTTGGCCCGGACGAGACCGCGTCCAACCGCCTGCAGCCGTCCTATCAGGTGACCGACAAGCAGTGGTTTGGCGAGGGCACCTATGACGACCCCGCCAACGACGAGCACCTCTCGCCCGTGGGCAACGTCATCGAGCAGCTCTCCGAGCACCAGTGCGAGGGCCTGCTCGAGGGCTACATCCTCACCGGCCGTAACGGCCTCTGGAGCTCCTACGAGTCCTTCGTCCACATCGTGGACTCCATGGTCAACCAGCACTGCAAGTGGCTCGAGGCCACCGTGCGCCACATCGACTGGCGCAAGCCCATCTCCGGCCTCAACATGCTGCTCTCCAGCCACGTCTGGCGCCAGGACCACAACGGCTTCTCCCACCAGGACCCCGGCTTCGTGGACGTTCTTCTCAACAAGAACTTCAACAACGACCACGTGGTGAACATCTACTACCCGGCCGACGCCAACCTGCTGCTCGCCGTCGCCGAGCGCGCCTACGCGTCCACCAACTGCGTGAACGCCATCTTCGCCGGCAAGCAGCCCGCGCCCACGTGGCTCACGCTCGACGAGGCGCGCGAGGAGCTCGCGGCTGGCGCCGCCGAGTGGAAGTGGGCCTCCAACACCGCCGAGGGTGAGGAGCCCGACATCGTGCTCGCCTGCTGCGGCGACGTGCCCACCGGCGAGGCCATGGCGGCGCTCGACCTGCTCGACAAGCTCGGCGTCAAGGTCCGCCTGGTCAACGTGGTCGACCTTCTCAGCATCCAGAACGTCTCCGAGAACGATCACGCCATGTCTGACGAGAAGTTCGTCGAGCTCTTCACGGCCGACAAGCCGGTTCTGTTTGCGTTCCACGCCTATCCCGGCACGATCCGCCGCCTCATCTGGGACCGTCCGAACCACGACAACTTCAACGTTCACGGCTACCAGGAGCAGGGTTCCACGACCACGCCGTACGACATGGTCCGCGTGAACGACATGGACCGCTGGGCCCTTGCCGCCGATGCCCTGCGCATGATCGACGCCGACAAGTGGTCCGCGCAGATCGGCGAGTGGGAGAACTTCCGCGTCGACGCGTTCCAGTTTGCCGTCGACAACGGCTACGACCACCCGGCCTTCACCGACTGGAAGTGGCGTGACGCCTCCGACGCGGGCGAGGACATCTCCGCCACGCAGATGACCGCGGGCGACAACGAGTAAGTCGCGCTCGCACCATACGCACCTGAGGGGCCGCCCGCCCTTCTCTCCGGTTCACTGAGCTTCGCTCAGAAATCACCGGATGAGAAGGGCGGGCGGCCCGTGTCGTATGGGTCGAAGGTCGCTGACGACTAGGAGAAGAGCTGCTGGGCAAGAAGAGCCGGCCGGGCCCGTTTGCGTACGACGAAGGTCGCTGACAACCAGGGGAAGAGATGCCGTCCGCCGAGAAATGAGCCGCTGGCCAGATGGGGCGCCAAACATTGTTCGGCGGTGTTTATCATGGTGTTCATGTTGTGAGACACGGAAGGGCGGTTTGTTGCATGAGAAACGTCGGGGTTCGAGAGATCAGCAGGAAGACGGGCTTCTCCCCGGCGACGGTGTCCAATGCGCTCAACCGCAAGCGCGGCGTGAACAAGGAGACAGCGGCGATCATCCTGCGCGCGGCCCGCGAGCTCGGCTATGACCGCTCCAACCACATCACTCACATCAACTTTGTCCAGGCGCGCAAGACCGGAGAGATTCTCGACGAAGGCACCTTCCACATGGGTGTCATCAAGGGCGTCGAGCGTGCGGCGCGCGAGCACGACCTGAGCATCATCTTCACCAACATGGAGCTCGGTGACCGCCAGGAGGCCGCGCGCGAGGCCCGTGAGATCGTCAATGACTCCTCGAGCGCCGTGGTCCTTCTTGGCACGGAGATGGCGGAGGAGGACTACGACCTGTTCAGGGGTGCCAAGTCGCCGTTTGTGGTCGTTGACGGGTGGAGCGACCACCTCTTCTTCGAGTGCATCGTGACCTCCAACGAGAACTCGGCCCTGCGTGCGGTGAGCTACCTCATCAAGATGGGGCACCGAGAGATCGGCTACATCGCGGGGTCGTATCGCATCAAGAACTTCCCGCTGCGCGAGCGCGGCTACCGTCGGGCGATGCGCGAGGCCAACCTTCCCGTCAACCCCAACTTCCGTGTTGAGGTGGGGACCACGGTCAACACCGCCTACGAGTCCATGAAGGCGTGGCTGGCCACTAACCCGGTGCTGCCCACGGCGTTTTTCGTCGAGAACGACATCATGGCGCTCGGCTGCATGCGCGCCATGACCGAGCGCGGCATCAAGATCCCCGAGGACGTCTCGGTGCTGGGGTTTGACGACCTCTCCTTCGCGAGCATCTCCAACCCGCCGCTCACGACGATGCGCGTCCCCAACGGCGAGATGGGCGAGCTCGCGGTGAAGACCATCGTGGACCGCATGCGCTCGCCGCGCGACTACACGAGCGTGGTGCACCTCTCGACGACCTTCGTCGAGCGGCAGAGCGTCCTTCGCCTCGTCTGACGCGGCGCTTTGCGCGCAATCTGACCCGTGCGGGGGATGCCGCGCCGCAAAAACGGCCTTCGATCCATATTCGGCCGGGCGGGAAAACAAAACCGCGCTTCGATCCATGAGTTTTTTGCCCTCAGGCGCGGTCCTCGCGCTTGCTCGATTGCATATGCCCAGTTGAGCTATCGCAAGGAGCATCTCGAATCGGCCCGAGGGGTCATTTTTCCATGGATCGAAGCACGGTTTTGTTCTGCGGGTCGGCCGAATATGGACTGAAGGCCGATTTTGCAGTCCATGGGACTGATCCCCGGAGGATTTTTTTGCCCCGCGCGGCTTCAGCGCATCGTGTCGAGGGCGTCGTCGAGCGCGGAGATGAGCGGCACGAGTCGATCGAGGTCGGCGGAGAGGTCGGTCATCACCGCAAACGCGTAGGCGCCGTCCTCCGAGATGACCACGCCGGCGTCGTTGGTCGAGGTGTAGCCGGTTCCGTCCTCGGGATACCATCCGGCCTTGGCCAAGACCTCGTGCTCGTCGCGCAGGGCGCCGCCACTGGGGGAGAAGCCCGTCTGCGCGAGCAGCCCCGTGAGCTCCTCGGCGCCCGCCTCGCCCGAGGTGCCGTAGCGCCAGATCTCCTGCCACACCGCAACGAGCTCGTTTGCCGTGATGTCGGGGTAGTAGTGGTCATAGGCGCGCCCGCCGGCGCCCGTCGCCCCGCATTCCGTGAGCCACGCGGCAAACGGCGCGAGCTTAAAGGTCTCGATCAGCGTCTCGTACGAGGTGTTGGAGGAGTTGAGCAGGCAGTCTGCCATGGTCTGCCCCAGGCCCGCCGAGCCGCTGTATGTCTCGCAGACGTAGGCGCAGTAGGCGGCCTTGATGGCGCTTGCCGGATAGCGGACCTCGTCTGCGTTGTAGCTCACGCCGACGCCGCTCTCCAGGTCGACGGCGCGCACGCTCACGCTGTAGCCCGCCTCCACGAGCGCGGAGATCTCCGACTCCAGGGCGGCAAACTCCTCCGTCTCGAGGAAGCCCTCGGGCGCGCTCACGGTCACGCCCAGATCTGAGGCGGCTTCGACGACGGGGCCGCTGGGATCGAAGGCCTCGTCCTCGGCGGGGGCGTTTTCTGCCGCGGGCTCGGCGGCCTGCTCGTCCTGCTCGCCCTGCGCGTCCGCCGCCGCGTCGTCCGGCTCCTCGTCGGGGGCTCGGTCCTCGACCTCGACCTGCGCCGCTGGCTCGCTTTGCTCGGCGGTGACGGCAGGCTCCGTCACGCCGCACGAGGCAAGGAGAACCGCACATGCCGTACCTGCCAGCGCCTGAGCAAGCGTTGCTCCGTGCCTCATGAAGCCTCCAACCCACGTTGAACCCTTCCCATTATCGCAGCGTCAGGAGGGCGTTTGGTATCCATTGTGAAAAAACGTGCGAACGGTCGGGCGCGGGATAGGGCCTCTTCTATGCGTCTCCGGGCAGCCCCGCCGCACCGTGGAGATGTTGTGCTGCCTGCCTCCGCATCCGCGCCGCCGTAAGGTTTCTGCACAGGTTGTGCAATACTACGCAGGCTGTGCAATATCCGGGTCCCGCGACCCGGTCCGCAACGTCGAAGGGACTGCCCGCCACATGCAGGAATGCGTGCTCAGCACCGACCGCAGGAGCGTCCGGACTAGGTCTGCCCTGCGCCGCGCCCTCGCCGAGGAGATCGCCTCCACCGGCGACCTCTCCCGCGTGACCGTCACCGCGGTGACGGAGCGCGCCGGCGTCACGCGCCGCACCTTCTACTCCCACTTCCGTGACATCCCCGACCTCGTTCGCCAGATCGAGGACGAGACCCTCGCCGAGCTGCGCGCTCCGCTCGCGCGCCTGGCCGCGTGCCACCTCGACGACCTGCGCCGCGCCCTCGCCAACGGCGAGCCGGCCCCCGGCGCCGAGGCGCTGCTGCGCGCCGTTCGCGAACGCGGCGACTACCTGCGCCCGCTGCTCGGCAACGGCGGTGACCCGGCCTTTGCCGAGCGCATCAAGGCGCTCGTGCACGAGGTCGTGGGCATGCGCGCGGTCGACGGGCTTGACCTGCGCGCGTTTGGCCCGCTCTTTGACTACTACCTCACGTTTGCCATCTCGGCCGAGGTCGGCGTGCTCCTGCGCTGGCTCGACGGCGGCATGCGCGAGAGCGTTCCCACCATGGCGCGCCTCATGACCGCGCTCATGTTCGTGCGCCCAGGAGACCTCTACGACAGCCCCATCGACCTTGACATACCCAGCTTCGCGCTCGCCGCCATGTGCTCCAAGGAGGACAACTGATGACCGACAAGACCGCCGCTTCCATCCGGGCCGAGCAAACCGCGCGCGCCCACAAGCCGCTCGAGCTCAAGCAGGAAGGTGCCGAGCTCTCGCCGGCGCGGCCCGCTGACTTCTCCCACGCCCACCTGCGCCTGGGCATCGACGTGGGCTCCACCACCGTCAAGCTCGCCGTCATCGACGACTCTGACAACCTCGTCTACGCCAACTACGAGCGCCACCACACCGACATCCGCGCCACGGCAAAGGAGCTCTTCGCCCGCGCCCGCAAGGTGATCGGCGAGGCGCCCATGCGCGTCTCGATCACCGGCTCCGGCGGCATGCTGCTCGCGAGCTGGCTCGACCTCGAGTTCGTTCAGGAGGTCATCGCCTCCAAGCGCGCCGTCGAGACGCTCATCCCCCAGACCGACTGCGCGATCGAGCTCGGCGGCGAGGACGCCAAGATCATCTATTTCGACAACGGCATCGAGCAGCGCATGAACGGCACCTGCGCCGGCGGCACGGGCGCCTTCATCGACCAGATGGCGAGCCTTCTGCACACCGACGCCTCCGGCCTCAACGAGCTCGCCAAGGGCGCCACGCAGATCCACCCCATCGCGAGCCGCTGCGGCGTCTTCGCCAAGTCCGACGTCCAGCCGCTGCTCAACGAGGGCGCCCGTCCCGAGGACATCGCGGCCTCCATCTTCCAGGCCGTGGCCAACCAGACGGTCTCCGGCCTTGCGTGCGGGCACCCCATCCGCGGCCACGTGGCGTTTCTCGGCGGCCCGCTCCAGTACCTCTCGGAGCTCCGCAAGCGCTTCTATCTCACGCTCAACCTCGACGACGAGCACATCATCGTGCCCGAGAACGCGCACCTGTTCGTGGCCACCGGCGCGGCGCTCGCCGGCGAGTCCGAGAAGTACGTGACCTTTGGCGAGGTCATCCAGCTGCTCGAGAACCTCAAGGACGTCCAGGGCTCCGAGGTCGCGCGCCTCGAGCCGCTCTTCGAGACCGAGGCCGACTACCAGGAGTTCAAGGAGCGCCACGACAAGCAGGTGGTGCCCAAGGGCGACCTCGAGAGCTATCAGGGCCGCGTGTTCATCGGCATCGACGCCGGCTCCACCACGATGAAGGCCGCCGTGGTGGGCGAGGCGGGCGAGCTGCTCTACACCTGGTACGGCAACAACAACGGCGACGTCCTCGGCACTGCGCGCACCATCATGGACGACATCTACGACAAGATGCCGGCCGGCTGCGTCATCGGCCACGTGACCACCACGGGCTACGGCGAGCAGATCCTCATCGAGGCCCTCCGCGCCGACTCCGGCGAGATCGAGACCGTCGCGCACCTGCGCGGCGCCAAGGCCTTTGTCCCGGGCGTCGAGTTCATCCTCGACATCGGCGGCCAGGACATGAAGTGCCTGCAGGTCAAGGACGGCGTGATCGAGCACATCATGCTCAACGAGGCCTGCTCCTCGGGCTGCGGCAGCTTCATCGAGAGCTTCGCCGTGTCCATGAACATGTCCGTCCAGGAGTTCGCGCAGGCGGCCGTGGGCGCCAAGAGCCCCGTCGACCTGGGGTCGCGCTGCACCGTCTTCATGAACTCCCGCGTCAAGCAGGCGCAGAAGGAGGGCGCGACCATCGGCGACGTGGCGGCGGGCCTCTCGTACTCCGTCATCAAGAACGCCCTGTTCAAGGTCATCAAGCTCCGCGACTTCGACGAGATCGGCCAGTACTGCGTGGTCCAGGGCGGCACCTTCATGTCCGACGCCACCCTGCGCGCCTTCGAGCTGCTCACCGGGCGCGACGTCATCCGACCGGACATCGCCGGCACGATGGGCGCCTACGGCGCGGCCCTTCTCGCCCGCGACCGCGCCGGAGTCGGCGGCACCTCGCAGCTGCTCTCCCGCGAGGAGATTGACAACCTCCAGGTCAAGCACACCAACGTCCACTGCGGGCGCTGCTCCAACAACTGCCTGCTCACGATCAACGACTTTGGCGGCGGCCGTCGCTTCATCACGGGCAACCGCTGCGAGAAGGGCGCCGGCGGCTCGCGCGCCAAGAAAAACGACGCCCCCAACCTCTTTGACTTCAAGAACAAGCTGCTCTTTGACCGCCCGGTGCTCTCGCCGGAGGAGGCGCCCCGCGGCACCGTGGGCATCCCGCGCGCGCTCAACATGTACGAGAACTACCCGTTCTGGCACGCGTTCTTCACCAAGCTGGGCTTCTCGGTGGTGCTCTCCGATCAGACCTCGGCGGCCACCTACGACGCCGGCATCGAGTCGATGCCCTCCGAGAGCGTGTGCTACCCGGCCAAGCTCTCCCACGGCCACATCATGAACCTGCTGGCCAAGGACCCCGACTTCATCTGGATGCCCTGCATTCGCTGGGAGCGTCAGGAGGACGAGGGTGCCACGAACCACTACAACTGCCCGATCGTCATGAGCTACCCGCAGGCGCTGGGCCTCAACGTCGACGAGCTGGGGGAGGGGAGCAAGGTCGAGTACCTCTCGCCCTTCATCCCCTATGACAAGAAGCGCGAGCTCAAGCGCCGCCTCTACGAGCTGATCGTGGAGCAGCGCGAGAAGGACGCCGCCGAGGGCCGCGGGCGCGTCCGCGGTGAGCGCATCACCCGCTCCGAGATCGACGCCGCCGTCAACGCCGCGTGGGAGGCCGACCTCGAGTTCAAGGACGCCATGCACCGCGCCGGCGACGAGGCCCTGCGCTGGATCGAGGAGCACGACGCTCACGGCATCGTGCTCGCCGGCCGTCCCTATCACAACGACCCCGAGATCAACCACGCCATTCCGTCGCTGGTGCACTCCTTCGGCTTTGCCGTTCTCACCGAGGACTCCGTGGCGCACAAGATGAAGCCCGAGCGCCCCATCCGCGTGATCGACCAGTGGATGTTCCACAGCCGCCTCTACCGCGCGGCGCGCTTCGTGGCCTCCCGCAACGACCTCGACCTCATTCAGCTCTTCTCGTTTGGCTGCGGACTCGACGCCCTGACCACCGACCAGGTCCAGGAGATCCTCGAGGCCTCCGGCAAGATCTACACCGTCCTCAAGATCGACCAGGTGTCCAACCTCGGCGCCGCCCGCATCCGCATCCGCTCACTCATGGCGGCCCTCACCGAGCAGCGCGAGGAGCTGCGTCGCGCCGCCTCCCAGGGCAAGGTCCGCGAGGTCGAGCCCGTGGGCGTCATGAGCGCCGACGGCTCCATCGAGCGCGCCCGCGCCACCGCGCCCGGCCGCGTGCCCGTCTATCGCGAGGCCGCCAGCGCCGCCTTCGAGAAGGTCCGCTACACCGAGGACATGCAGAAGGCCGGCTACACCATCCTCGTGCCGCAGATGGCGCCGATCCACTTTGACCTGCTCGAGGTCCTGCTCAAGAGCGCCGGCTACAACGTGGTGCTGCTGCCCTCCGTCGACCAGGGCGCCGTCGAGGCCGGCCTCAAGTACGTCAACAACGACATCTGCTACCCGTCGATCCTGGTCACGGGCCAGATCATGGAGGCGGTGCTCTCCGGCGAGTACGACCTCTCGCGCACGGCTGTCATCATCACCCAGACCGGCGGCGGCTGCCGCGCCACCAACTACATCGCGCTCATCCGCAAGGCGCTCAAGGACTCCGGCCACCCCGAGGTTCCGGTGATCTCCCTCACCGCGGCCTCCGGCCTGGACGAGAAGAACCCGGGCTTCTCCATCTTCAAGCCCGACCTGCTGGTCAAGGCCGTCTACGCCCTGCTTTACGGCGACCTCATCATGCAGCTGCTCTACCGCTGCCGTCCCTACGAGGCGCAGACCGGCGCTGCCGACGCGCTCTATGACCGCATGATGGCCGAGGCCAAGGGCTTCGTGGCGTCCTCCACGGCGTCTCGCGGCAGGTTCTACCAGCTCTGCCAGCGCACCATCGATGCCTTCGAGGCGCTGCCGCTCGAGGACGACCGCTCCAAGCCGCGTGTGGGCGTGGTGGGCGAGATTCTCGTCAAGTTCCACCCCACGGCCAACAACCAGGTGGTCAAGGTCATCGAGCAGGAGGGTTGCGAGGCCAACGTGCCCGGCCTCGTGGACTTCTTCCTCTTTGGCATGACCAACGCCATCAACACCAACAAGGAGCTGGGCACCAAGGCCTCGAGCCGCCTCACGCACATGGCGGGCATCAAGCTCATCGAGAGCTTCCGCGAGCCCATCAACAAGATGCTCGCCAAGACCACGCGCTTCCAGACCTATCCCGACATCTTCGAACTCGCCGCCAAGGCCGAGAAGGTGCTGTCCCTGTGCAACACGATGGGCGAGGGCTGGCTGCTCACGGCCGAGATGGTCGACCTCATTGAGACCGGAACGCCCAACATCGTGTGCTGCTCGCCGTTTGCGTGCCTGCCCAACCACGTGGTGGGCAAGTCCGTGATCAAGCGCCTGCGCCAGATGCACCCCGAGAGCAACATCGTGGCCGTGGACTACGACCCGGGTGCCTCCGAGGTCAACCAGCTCAACCGCATCAAGCTCATGATCTCCGTGGCCAAGGAGAACTATCGCGTCAACCGTGGGGGCGGCTTCAAGCTCGAGAACCCCGACGATCCCACGCGCGGCGGCGAGGACTACGGCCCGATTCACCTGAGCGACGATCAGCTCGCGCAGATTGAGGCGGCCAAGCGCCGCTAGAGGCGCGGCGGGGCGGACCGGGCGCCCGGTCCGCCCCGCCGTGTCTGCAAAAGTGGCCTCCGGGACATATTCCGGTGAGCGCCGAAGCAAAACCTCGCTTCGATCCATGACATTTTGGCCTTCCGGCCCGGTTCGCGGCATGCCTCGGGAAAGCTTAACTGGGCTTTTATAATCGAGCGCGCGTGCGACTGCCGCTCTTGGGCAAAAAACTCATGGATCGAAGCAAGGTTTTGTCGTGGCGCCCACCGGAATATGTCCCGAAGGCCACTTTTGCAGAACGCGTGCCCCCATCGTCCCCGTTTCGCCCCGCGCAAGAGGCGGCGCTATCATGGGTGCGTTCACGATGGGGGAGGGCACATGGTCAAGCTGGTCTTTGTGGACATGGACGACACGTTCGTCACGCCGGACAAGGTGATCACGCCGGAGAACCTGCGCATCCTGGACGTGGCCCACGAGCGGGGCGTCCAGTTCGTCCCCTGCACGGGGCGCAGCGTCCGTGGCCTTCCACCGCAGCTCAGGGACCATCCTTGCGTGCGCTATGCCGTCTGCAGCGGCGGCGCGCTCGTCTACGACCTCCGCTCTAATGCACAGGGCCCCGCACCCCTTCACCGGGTTCCCATCCGGAAGGACGTCGTGCGGTCGCTGTACGAGGAGGTGCGCGAGCAGCGCATCTCGTTCGATCTGACGGGCGAGGACGCCGTCTTCGCCTCCGCCGATCGCTGGCCCGTCTACTGGGAGGCGCCCCTTGACGAGGCCACGCGCGAGATGGTGCTCGCGCAGCGCCTTCGCTTTGAGGGCACCACGGGCGAGCTCATCGAGCAGATGGAGCGCATCTACCGCATCAACGCGCTCTTCGTGGACGACGCGGGGCGCGACGCCGTCTGGCGCGGCGTCGACGCGCGGCCGGAGCTCTGCCGCACGTCCTCCATCGGCGTCAACGTCGAGATCACGAGCGCCGCGGCAACCAAGGGGACTGCGCTGGCCTGGCTCTGCGGCCACCTCGGCGTCTCGCCCGCGGACGTGGTCGCCTTTGGCGACTCCGACAGCGACGTCTCCATGCTCGAGGCGGCCGGCGACGGCGTGGCGATGGGCAATGCGCGGCCCGAGGTCAAGGCCGCCGCAGATCACGTCGCGCCGCCGTGCACCGAGTCCGGCGTGGCGCGCTACCTGGAGCCGCTGCTCGGCTAGACCGTTCGCGCGGAGCGGACGTGATCGCCTCGATTACCTCCCGCTGACGCGCGTCGCCCACCCCTGCGCTAGACTATCAGGCGAGAAAATCGCGACCCCGCAACGACCACGGGAGGTTCCATGTCAGACGTCCTCGAGCGCTTCCTGCGCTACGTCCAGGTTGACTCTCCGTCAGACCCCGACAACCTCGATCAGACCCCGTCGACCCCCTGCCAGCACGACATGGCGCGCCTGCTCGCGGACGACCTCGCCGCCATCGGCTGCGAGAACGTCACGGCAGACGAGCACGCCTACGTCACGGGCTTCCTGCCCGCCTCGGCCGGCGCGGAGGACCTGCCGGCGCTCGTGCTCTGCGCGCACATCGACTCCTCCCCGGACGCCCCGGCCCACGGCGTGCGCCCGCACGTGGTGCGCTACGAGGGCGGCCCGCTCGTCTCGGGCGTCGTCGACGGCGAGCCGGTCCAGACCACGCCCGAGCAGGTCCCCGACCTCGCGCGGTTCGTGGGACAGGACATCGTCTGCTCCGACGGCACCACGCTGCTCTCCGCCGACGACAAGGCCGGCGTCGCCGAGATCATGGCGCTGCTCGCCCGCCTGGCGGAAAACCCCGCGCTGCCGCATCCCCGCATCGTCGCGGCCTTTGTCCCGGACGAGGAGATCGGCCACGGCGCGAGCCTGCTCGACGTCGAGGCGCTCGGCGCGTGCGGCGGCTACACCGTGGACGGCGAGGCGCTCGGCGAGTTCAACTACGAGTGCTTCTCGGCCAGCGAGGCGACCGTCACCGTGCGCGGCGTGATGGTGCATCCCGGCAGCGCCAAGGACGTCATGGTCAACGCCATCACCGTGGCGAGAGAGTTCCAGCAGATGATTCCCGCCGCGCAGCGCCCCGAGCACACCGAGGGCCGCGAGGGCTTCTTCCACCCCACCGACATCGAGGGCACCGCCTCCGCCGTCACCCTCACCTACATCCTGCGCGACTTCGACGCCGATGCCTTCGCGCGCCGCGAGCAGACCATGCGCGACGTCGCCGCCTTCCTCAACGCCCGCTACGGCGAGGGTACGGTGAGCGTCTCCATCCGCCCGCAGTACCGCAACATGGCAGAGAAGTTCGGCCCCGCCGACCAGCGTCTCATTGACTTTGCGCTCGAGGCCAACCGCGAGGTGGGGATCGACCCCGTCGAGGTCCCGGCGCGTGGCGGCACCGATGGCGCCCAGCTCACCTTCCGCGGCCTGCCGTGCCCCAACCTCGCGACGGGCGGCTACAACGCCCACTCCGTCCGCGAGTTCGTGCCGGTGCGCAGCCTCGAGCTCACCGTCGACATGCTGGAGCGCCTCGTGGCGAAGTTCGCCGCCGCGGCTCCCGGCGGAGAGGCGTAGGGACCCGTGGAGCTCGTCGTTCTTGCCGCCGTGGAGGTCGTGCTGCCGGTGCTCGCGCTGCTGCTCGAGCACATGGGCAACGTGCGCCTCTCCGAGCGGCATCACCGCCACCACGACACCTACGTCGTGCCGGTCTCGTTCACCCGCGGCCTCGTGCTGGCCATGGCGTTCATGAGCGTGCTGGGGTTTGTCCTGGGCTGGCTCTGCGCGATGCTCGAGTTTCTGCCCAGCCCGCTGCCGGTGTTCGCGTTCTTTGACGCGTTCATCGTCACGTGCTTTGCCGGGTGGGCCATCCTTAACCGCTACAAGGTCTCGGTCTTTGGCTCGCGCCTGGTCATCACGCCGTTCGTCGGGCACGACGCGTCCGTCCGATTTGACGACATCGACCTGCTCGGGTGGGTCGGGCTGCGCAAGGGCTCGGGGTACCGCGACCTCGTCATCTGGGCGCGCGGCTGGCGCGTGGGCCGCATCTCCGGCATGGTGGACGTGGAGCAGATCCTCATGGCCATGGACCGCTTTGACGCGCTTCCGCGCGTGGAGGGGGGAATCATCTCGTGATCAAGCTCGTTCTTTCGGACATGGACAACACGCTCATTCCGCTGGGCGAGAAGCACGTGAGCCCGCGCACCATCTCCGCCATCCACGAGCTCATGGACGCGGGCGTGCGCTTTGGCCCTGCCACCGGTCGCGACACCGTCGAGCTGCTGCGCTTCTTTGACATGGACGAGTCCTGCTTCAAGACGGGCATCCTCTCCAACGGCAAGCGCATCCGCCTTGACGGCGCCTACGTCCAGATGACGCTCATCCCGCGCGACGCCCTCGAGCGTATCGACGCGGCGCTGCGCCCCGAGCCGGGCATGTTCCTCGTGTGCTACCCCGAGCAGACCAACCTGCTCTATCCCGCGTATGGCGTGGGCACCACCGACGATGAGCTCGCCTATTACGCCCGCCGCACGCGCTTCACCGGCATCGCCGTCGACCAGATCCCCGACGAGGACTACATCGCGGCGACCATCGCCTGCCCGGAGGACCCCGAGCACATGGAGCGCTGCCGGCAGATCGTGGCCGAGGCGGCGCCGGACATGCGGATCGCGTCGCCCATCTCGGGCTGGTTTGACATCATGCCGCAGGGCGTCTCCAAGGCCGCCGGGCTCGACGTTCTTCTCGACGCGCTGGACATCACGGCCGATGAGGTCGTCGCATTTGGCGATGCCGAGAACGACCTCGAGATCCTTCGCAAGGTCCGCCACTCCGTGGCCGTGGCCAACGCCACCGACGAGGTCCTGGCCACCGCCAACTATCGCGTGGGCTCTGTCGCTGACGAGGGCGTGGCAGACGCGCTGCTCGAGATCGCCCGCGCCACCCGAGCCGGCGAGATGCCCGCGTTCCTGCAGTGAGAGGGGCTGTTGGTCGTGACAGTTGCGTCAGGTTGCGGGTTGACAGTTGCGTCAGGTTATATTGTCAACTCGGAACGAGTTGACAATATAACCTGACGCAACTGTCAACCCGCAACCTGACGCAACTGTCAACCCGCGGTCCGTTACGACCGCCAAGTCCAGACGAGGAGGTTCAGCCATGATCAAGCTCATTGCGTCAGACATGGACGGCACGCTGCTGGACGGCGACGCCCAGGTTCCCGAGGAGACCTTCGAGCTCATCCACGCCCTGCACGAGAAGGGCGTGCGCTTTGTGGCCAGCTCAGGGCGTCGCTATGACACGCTGCGCTGGTTCTTTGGGCCGGTTGCGGACGAGATGGACTATGTGGCATCGCTCGGCACGCAGGTCTACGCCGACGGTCGCCTACTCGACCGCGAGGTCTTCTCGACCATCGCGGTGATGCGCCTGTTTGAGACCACGCAGCTCTTTGACTGCATCCATCTTGCGCTCTATGACGCCACGCACACCTATCTGCTCAACGACCAGAGCTCCTACCTGCGCGAGCTTGACAAGGACCTCCCCAACGCCGAGCGCATCTTCGACCCGCCCTCGCCGGACGTGAGCATCATCAAGGCCGCCGTGTGCTGTGAGCTGCCCGAGCAGCTCATGGACATGGCCTACGTTCTCGAGCGCGAGCTCTCCGAGTGGTTCACCTTCCTGCCGAGCGGCTCGCGCTGGATCGACGTGGTGCCGCGCCACGTGAACAAGGCAACGGGGCTCGAGCAGGTGCTGCGCTACTGGGGCATCGACCGCAGCGAGGTCGTGGCCTTTGGCGACTCCATGAACGACTACGCGATGCTGCGCTACGTGGGGCACCCCTACGTGATGGAGAACGCCCGCTACGCCGTGCGCCAGATCGGCCAGCGCGTCATCGGCCGCAACACCGAGCACGCCGTTCAGGCCACGATGCGCGAGATCCTCGAGGGCCTGTAGCCGGCAAGTTGACAATATAACCTGACGTAATTGTCAACTGGTCGGGGGTGGGGCGGTGCGGCGTGGCTGCGTTGGCGAAAAAGGCCCGAAGTGCGCCCTCCGCCGGAGGGCACACTCGTGAAGGGCTTCTTGGCTGGGCGGCCAACTGGCCTTTGTGGCTTGGCGCGTCGGCCCGATCGAGGGGCTCTGACGAGAGGCGATGCACTTTGGGGCAAAAATGCCAACAACCTAGAGGTTTTCTGCCGCGGACCGCTTCTCGCGCATGCGGAGGAAGTGCTGGTACGCGCCGATGAGGTTGGCGTCGTTGAAGAAGCGGCAGGTCACGATCTCAACCTCGGGGAAGTCGTAGAGCAGCTCCGCGTTGAAGCGGCGATGAGCATCCCGCACGCCCTCGATGAAGAGCGGGTTTTTGCTGATGCCGCCGCCCAGGCAGATGCGCTCCGGATCGAGCCAGCACTGGATGTTGTGAATCTGCATCGCGATGCCGTCGCACACGTCGCTAAACACGCGCGCGGTGACCTCGTCGCCCTCCTCGAGCCAGGTGAAGAGCTGTCGCCCGTCGCAGCGCTCGATGCCCTTGGCCTCGGCCAGGCGCCGACACATGCCAAACGTGGAGCACTCCGTCGACCAGGCGCCGTCGTCGCGCAGCTCGCTGTCTTTGCGCGGGAGCTTGGAGTACATCATCGAGGCCTCGCCGGAGTAGAGGTGCGCGCCCTTGTAGAGCTCTCCGTTGATCACCGTGCCGCCGCCGATGCCCGTCCCAAAGGTGAGCACCACGCCGGACCGGACGCCCTGCAGGTTGCCCACGGCGAGCTCGGCCATCGTGGAGCAGCGGGCGTCGTTTTCCACCTCGACGGGTAGGCCAAAGCGCTTCTCCCACGCGGTGACGTCCGCGTTGAAGTTGTACTTGAGCGCGCCGCCGGTGTGGAGGTACTTGCGGTCGACGTCGATCACGCCGGGCATGGAGAGCGCGATACCCTCAACGGGCCCCAACTGCGCAAGCACGCCCTCGAGGGCCTCGAGGAAGGGGCCCTGGTCCTCGGACTCGGGGTCCGGCGTGGGGACCTCCCCTTGGAGCTGGATGTCGGTGCCCTCCATCGCGCAGTACTTGATGGCGGTTCCGCCCACGTCAAAAACGGCGAGCCTGGTCATGTCTCCTCCTGTCACGGGTTCTGCGGTGCCATCGTAGCGCGAGGCAGGCGGGGGAGGGGCGCCGCGTCGGCGAACGGGCGGCTCGGCGACGCGGACCCGCACGCTATACTGGGCGAGAAGGACGTGCCTCCCAGCTCGAGAAGGGAACCATCATGAGATTCGTTCTGACCGGCGACTCCGATTGCCCCATCGCCCGCATCGCGCTCGCGCAGGGCGAGTCCGTGCGGACCGAGAGTGGAAGCATGGTGTACTCCCGCGGGGTCGAGATCACGGGCGGGCTCAACACCAAGAAGAAGGGCCTCGGCGGCGTGTTCAGCGCCATCGGTCGCAGCATCACGAGCGGCGAGTCCATGTTCATCACCACGGCCACCGGCACCTCCGCAGACGGCGAGATCGCCATCGCCCCGCCCATCCCCGGCAAGATCATGGAGCTCGCGATTGATGACGCTCACCAGTACCGCCTGAACACCGGGGCGTTTCTCGCCTGCGACGAGGGCGTGGACTACACGATGGTGAGCCAGGGCGTCTCCAAGGCGCTCTTCGGCAACACGGGAGGCCTCTTCGTGATGGAGGTGCACGGTGCGGGCTCGCTTTTGGTCTCCGCGTTTGGCGACGTCCTGGTGCTCGACGTCACGCCCGACGAGCCACTGGTCGTGGACAACGAGCACGTGGTGGCGTGGGACGCCGCCCTTGACTACCGCATCGAGGTCGCGAGCGGCATGCTCGGCTTCACGACGGGAGAGGGCCTGGTGAACACCTTCGTCGGCAGCGGCCGTGTGTACATCCAGACGCGCAACCTCGCAAACCTGGCCCAGGCGATGCACCCGTACCTGCCCACGCAGTCCAACTAGGCGCCGCGCGCAACTGCGGACGCGCAGCGGCAGGCGAGAAGAGCGGCCCTCACGGCTCGCCCGGCGCCCGCTCGCCGTTGCGGTCTATGCTGCGGCTGGGCACGAACCAGCGCCCGCGCTCCCAGAAGAGCCGCCGGCGCGCGCGAAGCCGCAGCTCAACGTCCCAGACCATGATGACGGTCCCGAGCTCCCAGCGCCCGACCACGCGCGTGAGCGTGCTTGCGACGATGGGGAAGCTGCGCCCGTCCGCCCACGAGATCTCGAGCGGGCGCGTGTGGCCGTCCGCCTCGGTCACCGACCTCACGCAGACGTAGGTGCGCTCGTCGTAGCCGGGTATGCCGTTGGTGCCGCCGAGCAGCCGGGACATGCCGCCCCCTTCCCGCGCGTTGGATACGAACCTGTGTTCGAGTATATACCCCGACCGGACAACAATTGACGCGAGCGAGGGCTATGGCGGCGCAACAAATGAATACCCCCCACGCGGAAATTACTTAAGAACACTGAAATACCAGTTCAACCGCTTGAAAAATGGCTAGGGGGGTATACTCAATTTGACTTGCGAGTTGTCAGGTAATCTCGCGAGGACACTCGAATGAGCAACTTGGGACATGCTTGCTCCCCCAGGCGCTCGAGCCGTTCGCTCGCCCGGGGGATGGCGTCTCAGTTCGTGTCTCCTCGCCGTGGTCGCTCTTGGCCTAAGGAGGTTGGAGCCGTGGCAGAGAAGGTCCCCGCCGTGCAGGGGAGCATCCTCCCCGACGTCATTGACGGCCGGCACACCTACGCCTGGGAGCGGGTGCTGATCTACCTTGCCCAAACCGGCGGGGACGGCGATGGCTCGATCGTGAGCAAGGGGGAGGTCGCCGGGGCGCTGGGGCTCAGCCCCAACACGACGGACTATGCCATGACGCTGCTGCGCCGGCGTGGGCTGGTCAGCGCCTCCCAGCGCCATGCCCCTGACGGCGGCCAGCTCGCCAACGTCTACCGCCTGACGGAGGAGGGCGTGCTCGAGGCCGCGCGCCTCATGCTCCGCGCGTTCACGCCGCGGGCGAGCGCCGCCGCATCCGCGTAGCGCGCGACAGGCACCCCCGGCGTCCGTCACGCGGGCTTCGGCCCGAGCGAGTTGTGGAGATGCGTACATATTCGAGTCTGCTGTTGCACACAAGGGTGCTAGTCGGTATAGTTATTTCTTGCACACACGAGGTGCACCCATTGCGGGGTGGAGCAGTCTGGTAGCTCGTCGGGCTCATAACCCGAAGGTCGTAGGTTCAAATCCTGCCCCCGCGACCATACAAAGTCAGCCCGGAGGTCATGCGGCCTCCGGGCTTTTTCGTCTTGCCGCAACCTCGCTCGCGCGGTCGGCCCGCCCAGGGCGCCCCCGCCTAGACGCGCTCGTAGAAGTCCAGGACGATCTGCTTGTTGGTCATGGCGTTCCCCTTTCGTCTGTGGTGGCCGCAGCGTATGGCACCCGTCGCGGGACGTCATCGTGTAAACGTCCAAAATCGCCCCGCCCCGGCTCAGCCCCTGCCGAGAAGCACCATCGCCCCGCTCCCGCCACCTCCGTAACCGCTCGCGGACAAATCCAAGCCGCTCGCGGCAATCGTCCCCGACTCGCTTTCAGCTTCCCGCACGTCAATTCTCCCCAAAACACCCACATCTACCAGCATTTCCGCATGCCTGAAAACCGTTTGGTACCACTTGAAAAATCGTTCCGGTATGATTTGACAAGCGGTACCACATCACATAGATTCATCCCAGAACAAAAAGAGAATCGCCTGCTACTGATACCTGCCCGCTCGCCCAATTCAATTCGACGTCTGCTGGCGCATTGCCATAGAATCGCTCCAAAGGCTCCTTGGCGCCCCACAAATGAGCGCCTGCCAGACGTCTGGTTTTCCGAATTTGCCAGTGTGCCCGCGAGAAGCGCGGGCAGCCCTATCGGAGGAGGTTCCAGCCATGGCCGACAAGCCCACCAAGATTCTGCTGCTCACTCACGGCGGCTGGGGGGAGGCGCTCACGGAGAGCCTCAAGATGATCCTCGGCGCCATCGACTGCGTCCACGAGATCGCCCTCAAGCCCTCCTACACGCTGCCCGAGTACATGGGCATGGTCCGCGAGTACGTGGACACCATCTCTCCCGACTCCCTCATCATCACCGATCTGTTTGGCGGCACGCCCTCCAACGTGGCGGCCGCCATCGGCAACCAGACCGGCATCAAGGTCTTCTGCGGCCTCAACGCGCCCATGCTGCTTGAGGCCTGCGTCGAGCTTCAGGGTGACGGCAAGCTCGACTTTGACACGATCCTCGCTGCAGGAGCCAGTGCCTGCAAGGATGTTGTGGCAGAAGTCAAGGCAAACATGAGCTAGGTGGAAAGGAGGAAAAGATGGGAAACATTGTTCTGACGCGCGTAGACTCTCGTCTCATCCACGGGCAGGTCATGACCAAGTGGGTCAACCAGGTCCAGGCCAACAAGATCGTCATCGTGAGCGACGAGCTGGCCGCCGATGAGTTCATGAGGAGCATCTACCTCATGTCCGCGCCCACCGGCGTCGAGGTCGTCTGCCTCTCCGAGGCCCAGGCCGCCGAGAGCTACGCCGCCGACGTCTTTGGCGCCGGCAACGTGCTGCTGCTGCTCCCGAGCCTCAAGGCCCTCAAGAGCGTCTACGACCAGGGCGTCAAGGTCACGTCCGTGCAGGTCGGCGGACTGGGCGGCGGCCCGGAGCGCAAGGTCGTCTTCCAGAACATCACCCTCGACGACGCCGACGCGGCCATTCTCGACGAGCTCGCGGCCGACGGCGTCAAGATCGTGTTCCAGACGATCCCCGAGGACGCCCCGCAGGACGTCGACTCCATCCTGAAGAAGTACCGCGGCTAGGCCCGGGGGGCCCAAAGCCGCCCCGCCCCGCCCCCCGCGCCGCCATCCCCCCCCCCCCGCGCCGCAAACCCCGCGCGACCTCGCGTCGCACACCCGTGTTAGTTTCGTCCCTTAGGAGGTACCTATGGGTACTATGGGCATCGCAATCGCGATGGGCATCTACTACTGGTTTGCCCGTCTGCGCTTTGGCTACACCCTCTCCAGCGCCCTGCTCCAGCCGGCCACGATCGGCGTGTTCGTTGGCCTTCTGACCGGCGAGATGGTGCTCTCGATGCAGATCGGTGCAGCCCTCCAGCTCGTCTACCTCGGCGTCACCTCGACGCCCGGCGGCAACGTCCCCAACGACCCGTGCCTGGCCGGCGTCATCGCCATCCCGCTCGGCGTCATGTCCAACATGAGCCCCGAGCTCGCCGTGGCCCTGGCCGTCCCGTTTGGCGTCATCGGCGTCTTCGTGGACCAGCTGCGCCGCACCACTAACGCCATCTGGGTCCACATGGCCGACAAGTACGCGGAGGACGCCAACACCGGCGGCATCATGCGCTGCGCGTTCGTGTTCCCGGCCCTCATGGGCTTTTTGATCCGCTTCCCGTTCGTCTTCGTCATCGACCTGTTTGGCGCTGAGTGGGCCAATGCCCTCATCGCGGCCCTGCCCGAGGTGCTGATCCACTCCTTCGAGGTCATGGGCGGCATCCTGCCCGCGCTCGGCTTCGCCCTCACGATCATGGTCATCGGCAAGAAGGAGCTCATCCCGTTCTTCTTCCTCGGCTACTTCGCCGTTGCCTATCTCCAGATCCCCGTCATGGGCATGGCCATCTTCGGCCTGATTATCGCCCTCGTCCTGCGCATGATCCTCTACCCGGACACCGTCAACGCTCAGATCTCCTCGAACAGCGCCGAGGCCAAGGAGAGCGCCAAGAGCGGCATCATCACCAAGAAGGACGTCACCAAGTCCTTCTGGATCTACTACTTCGGCTGCGAGCTCTCCAACTCCTACGAGCGTCTCCAGAGCCTGGTCTTCTGCGCGTCCATGATCCCGACGCTCAAGAAGCTCTACCCGGCCAAGGAGGACCTGGCCGACGCCCTCAAGCGTCACCTCGCCTTCTTCAACACCGAGGGCTCCCTCGGCGGCATCATCCAGGGCATCACCATCGCCATGGAGGAGGAGAAGGCCACCGAGAAGAACCTCCCCGGCTCCGCCATCACCTCCATCAAGACCGGCCTCATGGGCCCGATCGCCGGCATGGGCGACGCCATCGTCTGGGCCGTGGTCATGCCGATCATCTACGGCATGTTCATCCCGTTCGCCGAGCAGGGCAACGCCCTCGGCGGCATCGCCCCGCTGATCCTGTGGCCCGGCGTCTCCATCGCCATCCAGTACTTCATGACCCAGCGCGGCTACAAGCTCGGCCGTGAGTCCATCACCGGCCTGCTGCAGTCCGGCGTGATGCAGTCCATCATCTTCGCGGCCAACGTCCTCGGCCTCATCATGATGGGTGCGCTGTCCAGCTCCTACATCACGATCTCCAGCCCGCTCGAGATCACGATGGGCGCCGGCAACGTCATCGGCATCCAGTCCATCCTGGACTCCATCGCCCCCGGCATCCTGCCGCTGATCGCGGTCTTCGCCATCTACTTCTACATGCAGAAGAAGGGCCCGCGCTACAACGTCATCCTGATCGCCATCGTTCTCATCAGCGTCATCTGCGCCGTCCTCGGCATCCTCTAGTCGAAGACGCCAACATCCCCGCCGGCGCCGCGTTCACTGGCCGCGGCGCCGGCACCTGTACAGAGAGGGGGCATACGTGAGCATCTACCAGGAAATCGGGCTCAAGCGGGTCGTCAACGCCTCCGGTCGCGTGACGGTGCTGGGCGTCTCCACGTTCAGCGAGCGCGTCGCGCGCGCCGCCGTGGAGGGCGGCCAGTCCTATGTGGTGATCGAGGACCTCATGACCCGCGCCGGCGAGCTCATCTCGGAGCACACCGGCGCCGAGATGAGCTGCGTGGCGCCCTGCGCATCCGCCGCCATCGCGCTCACCGTGGCGGGACTCGTGACCAAGGGCCGCTACACCGACATGATGCGCCTGCCCGACTCCTCGGGCCTCAACAACGAGATCGTCCTGCAGAAGGGCCACTCGATCAACTACGGCGCGCCCATCCCCACGATGATCCGCCTGGGCGGTGGCGTTCCGGTCGAGGTGGGCCAGGCCAACGAGGTGCACCCCGAGGACATCGAGGAGGGCATCACCGAAAAGACCGTGGCGCTGCTCTACGTCAAGAGCCACCACTGCGTGCAGAAGGGCATGGTCGACATCGAGACCATGCGCGACATCGCGCACGCCCACGGCCTGCCCTTCATGATGGACTGCGCCGCGGAGGAGGACTTCCGCAAGTACATCGCCATGGGCGCCGACATCGTCTGCTACTCGGGCGCCAAGGCGCTCGAGGCCACCACGTCGGGATTTGTCACCGGCAAGCGCGAGTACGTCCAGTACGTCCAGCCGCAGTACCACGGCATCGGCCGCGCGATGAAGGTCGGCAAGGAGCAGATCATGGGCCTTCTCGCCGCGCTCGACCAGTACGACGAGCGCGACCACGCCGCCGAGGTCGCCGCCAACGTGGCCAAGGTCGACTACCTCGTCGACCAGATCTCCCGCATCCCGGGGCTTGCCGCCGAGAAGATCCAGGACGAGGCGGGCCGCGCCATCTACCGCTGCCGCGTCACCTTCGACGGCACCCAGCCCGAGGGCCTCACGATGGAGAAGGTCAACGAGCAGCTGCGCTCCGGCGACCCCATCGTCTGGGCCCGCACCGAGTTCTTGAACCTCGGCAAGGTCGACTTTGACCCGCGCCCGCTCAACGAAGGCGACAAGGAGCTCATCGTCAAGCGTCTGCAAGAGATTATGGAGGGTTAATCAATGGGCATGAACTTCTACAACGACCGCGTGGTCCTCAACGTCCTGGGCGGCTCGCTCGACAACGCCCGCGAGGTCTACGAGGCCGCCGAGGGCCACGTCGCCGTGGGCGTCCTCACGGCCGACTATCCCACCGTCGAGGCCTACGTCGAGGACGCCAACCGCTACATGGAGGTCCTCGAGGGCAACCTGTCCGTCGGCCTGGGCGGCGGCAACCCCAACCAGTGGCGCGCCGTGGCCGAGGTGGCCAAGTACGTGAAGGCCAACCACTTCAACCAGGCCTTCTGCGCCGTGGGCTGGACCCGCGCCAACCTCGACGGGGCCCCGTGCCACGTCAACGCGATGGTCGCCCCCTCCGGCACCCCGGGCCTGGTCAAGGTCTCCACGGGCCCGCTGTCCAAGGACTGCGAGAAGCCCGCGCTCGTCGACGCCGACACCGTCATCGCCATGGCCAAGGAGATGGGCGCCGACTCCCTCAAGTTCTTCCCGATGGGCGGCCTCAAGGTGGCCGACGAGCTCAAGGCTGTCGCCGAGGCCTGCGGCCGCAACGACTTCATCCTCGAGCCCACGGGCGGCATCGACCTCGACAACTTCGACGAGATCATGAAGATCATCCTCGACGCCGGCGTGCCCAAGGTCATCCCGCACGTCTACAGCTCCATCGTGGACAAGGCCACGGGCAACACGCGCCCCGAGGACGTCGTCACCCTCATGAACAAGGTCAAGGCGCTCGTCTAAGGCGCTCGCCTAACAACCTTGAGGTGACTTTGGTTCCCGGCTAGTTCCACGGTATACTAGCGTCTTGCCTGTCGCGGGCCCCGCAAAGCCCGGGGCCCGCGCGCGGGCAGCGAGAGGATGATGTCGCGCGCGACGTCGGGTTCGAGGAAGTTCACGTGCCAAAGTACAAGGCTATCGTCAAAGAGATCGAGGAGTCGATCAAGCGCGGGGAGCTCATGCCCTTCGACCAGCTGCCCACGGTCGTGGAGCTCACGAAGAAGTACCACGTGAGCCGCACGACCATCGAGCAGGCGATGGACGAGCTCGAGAAGCGCGGCCTCGTCTCGCGCAAGCGCGGCTCGGGCGTCTACGTCAAGAAGGTCGCCACGCCGTCGTTTGCAAAGCCCCTCAACACGGTCTCCCTCGCCGACGACATCGACCTTGACCTCGGCGAGAACCCCGAGTGCGCGGTGCACGAGTTCACCGTGCTCAAGCCCGACGAGCACGTCCGCCACGAGCTCGGCCTCCACGAGTTCAGCTTCGCCTTCTACATCGTCCGCTCCCACCTGCACCAGGGCGCCCCGCTCGACATGCAGTACCTCTACTACCCGGTGGAGATCTTCCGAGACATCCGCCTCACCGCTGCCGAGACGAGCGTCCGCCCCTGGATTGCCGAGAACTACGAGGTCACGCCCGACAGCTATCACAAGACGCTGCGCGCCGTGACGGCCACCGAGCAGGAGTGCGAGATTCTGGGCGTGGCGCCCGGAAGCCCCCTGCTCGAGATCGAGCAGGTCGGCTACCTGGACGACGGTCGCCCCTTCGAGTACCTGGTGTCGCGCTTCCCCGGCAACCTCGTCGAGTACCAGACCGTCGACTCCGACTCCCTGCCCGTCTGACGCGCGGCGTCCCGCTCCCAGGGAGGGGACATGCTCCAAGCCGCGATCTTTGACATGGACGGCCTCATGGTGGACACCGAGCCCATCTGGGCCTCCGCCTGGCCGCCTGCCTTCGCCCGCTACGGGCTCACGGTGGTCCCCGGCCTCGTCGAGGCCTGCGTGGGCAGCTCCTACGAGCGCATCTCCCGCATGGTGGCCGAGGCCTACGACGGCAACCCCGACGCCCAGCGCGCCCTCGACGACCACTACGAGGTGGGCGCCGAGAAGTTCATCGCCTCCGGCGCCCCCAAGAAGCCCGGCCTCGACGAGCTGCTCGCGTGGCTTTCGGACGCGGGCGTGCCCTGCGCCGTGGCCTCCTCCTCCGAGCGGCGCGTCGTGGAGGCCAACCTGCGCCACGCCGGCGTGACGGAGCGCTTTGGCGCCGTGGTGACCGGCGACGACGGCTATCCCTCCAAGCCCGCCCCAGACATCTTCCTCGGCGCGGCCGAGCGCCTGGGCGCCGACCCCGCGCGCACCCTCGTGCTCGAGGACAGCCCCTCCGGCGTGCGCGCCGCGAGCGCGGGCGGCTTTGTCACCGTGATGGTGCCCGACCTCATCCAGCCCACAGACGAGCTCCGGGCCCTCTGCGCCCGCGTCTGCGCCGACCTCGCCGAGGTCCGCGACCTGCTGGCCGCCGGCGAGCTGGGGTAGGGGAGCGAGGCGCCGGCGGCGGACGGCGGCCCCCGTCCCGCCCCGCCGCCGGCGCCCGGCCCCCGCAGCGGATATACTCTCCACAGCCAGCCCACGCGTCCGCAGCGGAGGTCCCCATGCCAGACAAGCCCTTCCTCACCGTCATGCTTCCCGTCTACAACGGCGAGAAGTACGTGGCGGACGCCATCGAGTCCGTCCTGGGCCAGCCCTGCCGGGACCTCGAGCTGCTCGTCCTAAACGACGGCTCCACCGACAAGACCCCCCAGATCGCCCGCTCCTTCGAGGCGCGCGACCCGCGCGTGCGCGTGGAGAGCCACCCCAACTACGGCATCGGCCGCAACCGCAACGAGGGCTTTCCCCTGGTCAGGGGCACCTGCCTCATCTTCCTGGACGATGACGACGTCCTGGTGCCCGGCTTTTACACCGAGAAGACCAAGCGGACCCTCCAGACGCTCTTCGACAAGGGGATAGAGACCCTCGTCCCCTCGCGCCTGCACGCCGACGAGCGCCTCACGGGCTGTCACCTCTGCAAGGTGCCGCTCGAGGGCGTGTTCCCCGGCAATGGGGCCGCCTCTCTCAGCCTGCCCTACGAGTTCACCACGATCATCTACCGCGCTGACGTCATCGAGCGCAACCACATCCGCTTCTCAAACGGCTTCCCCGAGATGGAGAGCATCTTCCGCCACCGCTGCGTCTTCTGCTCCCAGAAGACCCTCTTCACCAACGACTTCCACTTCATCGTCCGCCGGGACAACCCCACGCAGCTGACCAAGGTCTGGGACGTGGACCAGGTCGTGCGCGTGCGGGCCGAGCAGTACGCGGAGCTCGCGCAGTGGCACCGCGACCGGGGGACCACCGGCGAGGTCATGGACGAGATGGAGGCCCGCGCCCGCCAGGCGCAGGCCGAGCTCGACGCCTACCGCCCGCAGAGGCCCTCGCCCCTGGAGCGCCTCAGGCAGATCCGCGCGGCCAAGCGCGAGCACAGGGAGTGGATGGCCGGCATGAGCCCGCTGGAGGAGTTCTACTACGCAGGGTCGCCCGAGCGGGAGGCCAACCTCGAGGCGGCGCTGGAGAGCATCCTCAGAGCCGCCCAGAGCGCCTAGAGTGGCCTGGGTCGCGCCCGGGCGGGCGGGGGAGCGCGGAACGCATCTATATAAAAAGGAACGCGAGGGGCTCGGCGCACGGTGCCGGGCCCCATTAGCGTGCAGCGAGAGAGCGGGGTACGGCGGCCAAAGAACGGCGTCGGTGGGGCAGGGGAGTGCAGCTACCTTAACGAGCGCCAAGGCGGGCGAGAAGGGCGAGCGGCTCCGTGCGATCACGCGCGCACGACTTCAATTACCTGAGGAAATCGAGGCAAAACAATCAGCCGCCTGAAGGCGCAAGATTTCAAAATTGTTACGGAAAAAGGACTAGGCAAATATAGAAAATGCGCTAATATAGCCGTGGCTCTTCACATAGGAACCTGATAACACCAAACGAAGCCGCAGGTAGACGCCTTAGGGGAGCTTAAATGGCCCAAGATGGGCCCTGAGCACAGAAAATATGATGATCAAGGGCGGCGTACCCTTCAGCGACTTTTTTCAAACGTAACGAAAAAAGTCGTGACTGTGCTGAAAGATAGTGATAGTATGCCACGCAGGATGCAGACTCATTGCCTGCACGCTTTGCCGTCTCAAAGTTGCGAGCAAGGCGGCAAAGTAGGAAAATGACGCCTGTGTCCAAGGTTTCTAGATTGTCTTTTGAAAGGAGACAACACATGACAGCTTGCACCAACAACGGGGGGAAGGCCCGCCGCGTCGTCACCGCGGCGCTCGTCGGCGTCCTCTCCGTCGGCGCGGTCCCGGCGATCGCGCTGGCGACCGGGGCTGACGTCAGCCTGATGTTCGCGCCCGGCGGCGAGGGCGGCATGGAGCTCGAGAAGGGCACCGCGAAGCCGACCTTCATGGCCGACGAGGACGGGGACCTCTCCTACGACGACCCGATCCGGTGCGACGAGAACGAGGACGGGGTCTGGGAGGTGGCCGCCTCCGACGACATGCCCTACCTCGTCTCCGTTGACAAGATCCAGGTCGCCGGCACCAACGATGAGGTCGACATCAACGACTCCAACTTCAAGGACTACCGTGTCCGCGTCTACCGGGCCGACGAGGACGGCAACGCCACCGGCGCCGCCCTCTCCGGCAACAAGGTCGACGACGCCGGCGAGTACGTCATCACCGTCACCGGCCTCGCGGGCAGCCCCTACGCCGGCCAGACCTTCAAGTCCAACTTCGTCGTCAAGGGCATCGACCTCCCGCAGGTCGTCGCCTTCGAGAACGGCGAGAAGGCCGACATGACCTTCATCTACACCGGCTCCGCCCTCGACGTCGACTTCAAGACGGCCAACAGCCCGTACGACGTACTCGAGGAGGGCAAGGACTACACGGTCACCTACACCAAGGGCGGCAAGGCCGTCGACTCCGTCACCGACGCCGGCACCTACGTCGCGACCCTCAAGGGCGAGGGCAAGTACGCCGGCAGCGAGACCAGCTGCCCGGTCGAGGTGGGGCGCTTCAAGATCGACGTCAACACCGACATCGTCATCGCACCGTTCGAGGAGAGCCCCGACGCGACCCCCGTCTCCGTGAGCAGGGAGGACGCCGGCGCCAACGGGAGCAAGTTCACCACCTTCCTCGACCCGTCCCTCGTCTCCGTCGCCCCGACGACTTCCACCAGCACCCCCGGGACCTACCAGTTCAAGGTGACTACGCCCGACGGTGCCAACATCCAGATCGGCGGGCAGGTTGCCGACGCCACTAAGACCTGGCCCGGCCGCAAGGTCGAGAACATCGCGACCTTCACCTACAAGAACGCCTCGCTCGAGGACTCCTACGAGCTCGACGCCTCCAAGGGCGAGGAGTTCGACGTCTCCGACATCGAGGCGTTCAACGGCAAGACCGAGATTGCCGATACCGAGGTCAGCGTCGACGTCGACTACGACAAGAAGGTCGAGGACGGCAGCGTCACCTACTCCGGTGACGCCAAGGCCGACATCGAGGCGGGCCTCCCGGGCGTCTACAAGCTGGTTGTGACGGCCGACGACGAGGATGGCAACGACTACGCCGGCGCCGCCACGGTCACCGTGACCATCTACAAGGGCTCCCTCGACGCGGACACCTCCGTCTTCGTCTACCCGCCCGTCGAGCCCGGCGAGGACCACGTCGCCGTCACCTCCTACGAGAAGGGCTACGACGGCGTGCCCCTCGAGGCCAACGATTTCGAGGTGACCTTCAACGGCAAGAAGCCTGATGATTTCACCGTCGAGCTGCTCAAGGGCGACGAGGTCGTCGACGAGGCGGTCGACGCCGGCGAGTACAAGCTCGTCGTCACGAGCTCCTGGTACAAGCTCTCCGGCACCACCGAGATGCCCGTCACCATCAGCAAGGTCGACCTCACCAAGCTCGAGATCGGCGCCATCGAGAAGTGGAACGGCGTCGCCGGCGAGAACTACCTCCCGGCCAAGGACGGCGGCTACGACGTGAGCACCTCCACCTCCGCAATCTCCAGCCTCGAGCTCGTCTACGGCGACGAGGCCCTGCCCGACGTCGTCGATGTCGTCGTCGAGATCAATGACGAGGGCACCTGGAAGGAGGTCGGCACCGTCGGCCTGGACGACGACGAGATCACCCTCATCGGCGGCCAGTACCGCCTCACTGCCACCGTGCCCGAGGACATCGCCTCCAACTTCATCCTCCCCGAGGGCGCTACGTCCGTCACCGTTCCCTTCACCGTCTCCCTGGGCGGCTCCTTCAAGGACGTCCAGCCCTCCGACTGGTACTTCGAGCCCGTCGAGAAGGCCCTCGTGGCAGGCTACATGAACGGCACCACGGCGCCGGAGCCCGTTTACGACGACACCACTCACCAGGTTGGCTACGTCCCCCAGTCCGGCACCTTCTCCCCGCTCTCCGAGCTCACCCGCGGCGAGGTCGCCTGCGTGCTCTACAACGTGAGCGGCGCCGACGTGGACGAGACCGACAAGAGCTACGACGAGAACAAGGGCTGGCTCACCGGCTTCTCCGACGTCGACGGCAAGCAGTTCTACGCCGAGGCCGTCTACTGGGCCAAGCAGAACGGCGTGATCAACGGCTACGGCGATGGCACCTTCCAGCCGCTGCGCAAGATCACCCGCGAGGAGTTCGCCTGCATGCTCGCCAACTTCGCCGAGAAGGTCCTCGGCGACGAGGACGTGGCGAAGGACAACTCCGCCGCGCTCGCCGAGATGCCCGACGCCGACAGCGTCACCGAGTGGGCCGAGCAGGGCGTCGCCTGGGCCGTGTCCAAGAAGGTCATGGGCAACGACGGCAGGGTCAGCCCGGCCGCCCTCATGAACCGCGGCACCTGCGCGTCCATGGTCGTGAACTACATGCTCCCCGAGGCCTAGCCCGGGTGGCCGCCCTCCCCTCCGGGGGAGGGCTCCCCATCGCGCTCTGGGGCAATTCCAGAGCGCGATGGGGAGCCTGAGCAAGGCTCGAGCAGGCTGTCAGCGCGGCGAAGGGCGTGACGGTGCCCTCCCCCTCATTGCTCGCAACGGCGAGGGGGAGGGCGGCCCGTATCGGGCGGGCCGGGCCACATCGGATCACAGCAGGGCGGCGCCCGGGGAGACCCGGGCGCCGCTTTCCGCTGTGCCACCAATGTCCCTCTGCCCCATGTCGAACGGACGAGCCGTCCGCAGAGGCATCCAGCCGCCTCGGCAGCGCTCGTGAGGGAATAGTGCGGAGGATTTTGCCCCAGATGGGAGGAGGGCGCCCATTGGCGCCCGCGCGCGGTTCCTGCTCCTCAGATGGGCAGCCCCCTCACCCCGTTGCGAGCTCGGGTGAGGGGGCCTCCGTCACGCCCTGCGCCACACTTGACAGCCTGCTCGAGCCGTTAGGCTCCCCATGGGAATCACCGAGCTTCTCCGATGATCCCCATGGGGAGCCCTCCCCCGGAGGGGAGGGCCCGCCTTGAGGCGAATCGCTAGG
>NZ_JANRHO010000008.1:0-78637 GCF_024733715.1 Thermophilibacter sp. ET337
CGGGTGATGCTGCGCCCGGGCTCGAGGTTGCCCTCGCCGCTGCCGCTGAAGATGCCCTCGGAGACGGCCCAGCTCATGGCGTCGGCGGCCCAGGCAGAGAGGGTGTCGGCGTCGCCGAACGCGGTGAGGTCGGCGCGGGCGGAGACGTCCTCGCCTGCCGCCTGGGCGGAGTTGAACAGGATGCAGGCGGCCTGCTCGCGAGAGAGCGCCGAGAAGAGTCCGAAGGAGCCGTCGCCGTTGCCCTTGAAGACGCCGGTCTGGAGCGACCAGGCGATCGGCGCAGTGTACCACTCGCCCTCCTCGACGTCGGCGGGAAGCTCGCCGACCTCGACGGCGGGCATGCCGGCGAGGTTGTAGAGCACCGACGCTGCCTCGGCGCGGGTGATCGTGCGGCCGATGCCGAAGGTGCCGTCGGGATACCCGTTCATGAAGCCGTTGAAGTACATCCAGCGGACGGGCTCGGAGTACCACTCGCCCTCGGCGGCGTCGGAGAGGGTGAGCTCATGAGAGACGGAGTCAAACGTGACCACCCAGGCGGAGGCGTGGTCGACGGTCATGCTGACCGTGCCGTCCTGCGCCACGACCGAGGAGCCCTCGAAGCGCAGCATGCCGGCGCCCTCGTCGTAGCGATACGCGTTGGCGTAGATGCCGCCCGCGGGAAGCCCTAGGTCGGCCTCGAGGGTCATGGGGAAGCCGAAGGCCCCGTCGTGGGCGATCGTGAGCTCGACGTAGCCAAAGAGGCCGCCGACGAGCGAGAGCGCGCCCTCGGGCACGGTCCCGGTGCCGAGCGTCACGGCAAGGTCGAGGTCGGAGAGCTTGGCGTCGGTCGGGACGTCGGCGCCGTTGAAGGTCCAGGAAACGCCCGGGGACACGTTGAGGCGCACGCCCACGTCACGACCGGCGACGGCCTGGAACACGAGGGAGGGCACCACGGTGTCGCCCCACAGGTCCACGCTGTAGTCATGGCCCGCCTCGGTGGCGACGAGACCCTCGACGACGGAGACCCAGTCGGAGTCGACGTCGCCGGGCTCCTCGGGTGTCTCGGGCAGCACGTCCGCGACCGCCTGGGCGATGAGCTGGTGGCCGTAGGCGTTGGGATGGAAGTCGAGGTTGACCGTCTTCAGGTCCACGACCGCCGCGTTGCAGGGGTTGGACTCGGCGCCCTCGAAGGCGCCGTGCGCGTCCGCCACGAGACATCCGGCGGCCTCGACGGCCGAGAAGCCCTGGTTCATGGCCTGAACGCCCTGCTCGAAGGCGGCGACGACGTCCTCGAGCCCCTCGACGGCGAGGCTGCCGTAGGGGTTGTACTGGTTCACGAGGACGATCGTGGCGTCGGGGTTCGCCGTCTTGATCGCGGTGATGGCCGTGCCCACGTTGGTCGCGAGCTCAGCGAGGGCCTCGGTCGCCTGCTCGGAGGCGGGGAACCCAGCGAGCAGGCCCTTGAGCATGTTGACGAGGGTGAGGTCGGCCGCGCCGCCGGAGCTGGTCAGCAGGCTTTCGACGAGCTCGGGCGTCATCGCGTTGCCAAGCGCGCCGGACAGCACGGGGTCGGCGTTGATCCCATCCGCAAGATAGGCGTACAGCGCGCCCATGAGGTCGTTGCCGCCCACGGTGATGGTGATGACGTCGGCGCTTGCCACGCTCTCGTCTCCCAGCTGAGCGAGCAGCGCCTCAGAGGTGACGCCGTCGTTCGAGGCGAGATTGGTGAGCTCGTAGCCGCACTTCTGCGCGACGAGCTCGGGGAAGGACTCCTCCCCCTCAGAAAGCCCGTAGCCCGCAGAGACGCTGTCGCCCAGGGCGACGTAGAGGGCGGCGTCGTCCGCAAGGGCGCGGGCGGGCATCAGTCCCACCGCCAACGCCAGGGCGCACAGGGCGCCGAGCAGACCGAGGAAACGTTTTCTCATGAGCATCTCCCTTCGTCGTCTGACAGGCGGCCGAAGCCTCGCGCGCGGCGAGACGGGCCCTCCATCATGGTTTCACACTTCGGAAGATCCTCCATCGCCCGTTCGAGCGGCAAATCGGGTGATACCAGTGGTTCCTCGGCACGGCGGCTGCGCCCGAGCCCCCGCCCGGAACGGGCGGTCTCGACCGCGGCAAGGGCGCGCGGGCTCCCGTCTCAGGCGGCCTTCACGCGCGTCCGGCGGCGTCTCCGGGGCAAACGTCGCACGCGCGACTCTTCGCGATTGCGCCGAGTATCGGCGTCGCACGCGGGACGGGCCCGGGTGACGATCGGCGGCGCCGCGGGTGAGGGCGGCGGATGTCCTACGCTCCCTTCTCGCCCTACGCGTCCTTCTCGCCCGGCGCGTCCTGGCCCGCGGCGGCGGGGGCCTTGGGCTCGGCCTTCTGCTCGTGCAGGCGGGTGAGGCCGTCGAGCAGGCGCGAGCGCGCGATGAAGGTGTCGTCGTCGAGGGCGTCGAAGGTGGGCTGGGGTCGGCCGTCGGCGTAGTTGAACGGCGTGCTCCCAAAGAGCGCGCCCTCGCGCGAGACGAGCTGGCGGCCGGTGTGGGACTCGAAGTAGTAGACGAAGAAGCCCTTGATCGCGGCCGTGAGCGGCACCGCCAGGAGCATGCCCACCGCGCCGCCCAGGGCCCCGCCGATGATGATGCCCACGAGCGAGAGCGCGGGGTGGATCTTGATGGAGGACTGCATCACGAGCGGCGAGAGCACGTTGTCGGTGACGTTTTGGGCCACCACGGTGATGACGAGCGTCCAGAACGCGCAGACCGGGCTCACGAAGAAGCCCAGGAGCACGGCGGAGATCGACGAGAGGAACGGGCCGATCACGGGCACGAAGTGCAGCACGAACGTGGCGATGCCGATGAGGCCCGCATAAGGGTGGCCGATGAGCGCAAGCCCGGCGGCCACCATGAGACCGTTGGCGAGCGAGGTGATGAGGGTCCCGCGCATGTAGCCGCCCATGGAGCGGGAGAGGACGGCGAAGGTGAGCACCATCTCCTCGTCGTACTCCGGACCCGCGATCACGGCGAGCTCGCGCATGATCTTGGGGTAGTCGAGCGCAAACCAGTACGCCAAGATCAGGCCCAGGAAGAAGGTCACGAAGTGGCCCGCGAGGTCGGTAAGGTTGGCGACGAGGCCCGAGGAGAGGTTGCGCGCAAGGTCGGAGGCTATGCCGGAGCCCGCCTCGGTGAGCACCTGGACCAGGGCGTTCACGGTGTTCTGGACGTTGGTGTTGCCCGTCGTGCCGAAGTAGTCCCAGAAGGTGGCGAGGCCGTCCTGGAGCTGCGTGAAGTAGGTGGGGACGTTTCGCAGGAGCACCATGAGCTCGCGGGCGAAGGGCCCCACGAACAGCGCCACCACCGCGACGATGGCGGCCAGCACGATGAGCAGGGCGAGAAGGGCGGCGAAGCCGCGCGGGACGCGCCGGTCCTCGAGCCAGTTGGTGATGGGGCTGCAGACAAAGCCCACGATGACGCCGATGAGCAGCAGTTCGACGGCCTGTCCCACGATGGTGAGGCCGCGCACTGCCAGCAGGAAGAGCGCGACGCCGCCGACGATGGCCCAGGCTATGGTGGCCCTCAGGCGCCACTTCTCGTATCTGGTCATGCTCCTCCTTCGTGGGTTGACAATCTCGTCAGGTTATAGCGTCAAGGTTGACACTATAACCTGACGAGATTGTCAACCTTCGCGGGGACGACGACCCCCGCCGTCTCATGAGCTCATGAGGCCCTCGGGGTCGATCTTGTCCTGGATGCGGCGCAGGGTGCGGCGCAGCAGGCGCGAGACCTGCACCTGGGAGATGCCCAGACGCTCGGCGATCTCGACCTGCGTGAGCCCCTCCTCGAAGCGCATCTGCACGACCTCGCGCTCGCGCGGCGAGAAGTCGGCGATGGCCTGCTCGAGGACGATGCGGTCGTCCGACGCGGCGAGGTCGGGGTCCTCGGTGGCGTAGTGGTCGATAACCGAGGGGGTCTCGTCGTCCTCTCCCCCGCCGCCGCCCTCGAGCGGGACGGAGCTGTAGGCGCTCGACGACTCCATGGCCTCGAGCACCTCGTCGACGGTCGACCCGAGGTAGTCGGCGATCTCCGCCACGGAGGGGCTGCGCTGCAGCTGGTTGGTCAGCTCGTCGGTGGCCTGGTTGACCTTCGCCGAGAGCTCCTGCAGCCGGCGCGGCACGCGCACCGACCAGCCCTTGTCGCGGAAGTGGCGCTTGATCTCGCCCATGATGGTGGGCGTGGCGTAGGTGGTGAACTCGAGCCCGCGGTCCGGGTCAAAGCGGTCGATGGCCTTGATCAGGCCGATCGTTCCCACCTGCACGAGGTCCTCGAGGGACTCCCCGCGGTTCTTGAACTTTGAGGCGAGAAAGCGCACGAGGTTGATGTGGTTGACGATCAGCTGGTCGCGCGCGTCGGCGTCCCCGTTGTCCTTGAGGCGACGGAAGAGCTCCCTGGTGCGGTCCTTGTCCCAGGCGGCCTTTCCGGAGGAGGCGCGGCGCGTGGCGCGGACGGCGGCTCGCTCGGCGGACCCCTTACTGGTCATGGGCGTCCCCCGCCCGCTTGACGAGGTGCAGCGACCGCCCGTCCTCGGAGACGGAGAAGACGTCGCACACGGCGGAGAGCAGGACCTCGACGAGGTCGATGGAGTCGTCGGAGGGCTCCTGCTCGCCGAGGGTAAAGTCCATCGTCATGGCGTCCTCGGAAAGCGAGAAGGACACGTCCACGCGCTCCGGCGCCGTGGCGCAGGAGTAGACGAAGCCCTCCTCCGCGACCATGCGGACGTCCTCGACGTCCTCGACGCTCATGTCGCAGCAGACCGCGAGCGTAGAGGCCATCATGCGCACCGAGCGGGCAAACCCCGCCTCAGCGGGGACGCTGAGCGTCACGTTCTTCTCGTCCATCACTTGTCCTCCGCGTCCTTGGAAGGGGCGTCGCCCGCGGGATCGGCCTCCTGCGCGGCGGCCGTGGCCGGGGCCGGGGCCGCGCCCACGGCGCCGTACTCGACGTAGCGGGGCGGCGCCTGCTCGACGCTCGGCGCGAGCTCGACCTGGTCCTTCTCGACATCCCCCTCGCCGAGGCGCGCGGCGCGCTCGGAGGAGGCGGTGCCCTTGAGGCGCGAGACGACGCTCGCCACGCCGGAGACGGCGGACTCGGCGGCGCGGTTGACCACGCCGGTCACGCTGGAGGCGGTCCCGGAGACGGACGAGACATCCTCGAGGATGCCGTTCACGCGCTCGAGCGAGACGTTGGCGGTGTCGAGCGAGACCTCGGCCTTCTTCAGCAGCGGCAGCGCCTCCTTGGCCACGGGCTCGAGCTCGTCGACGATGCCGTCGAGCTTGGCGACGATGGGCTGGGCCTGCTCGATCACCTCGTTGGCGGAGGCGCTGATCTTGTCGACGCTTTTCCTCGCCGTGCGAGCCGTGAGCGCGAGCTCCACCACGGCCCAGATGCCGACGACGGCGAGGACGAGCAGAGCGATGTAGAGGAAGTCCATGTGCGTCCTCCTTAAGGAGCGTCTTGTGCCTCAGATGATTCCCTAACGTCTCATTTTACCCAACTGGGCGGCCGTCTTTGCCGCGCTTCTCGGCGCCGTCCTCGGCGTCGGCGATGTCGCGCCCGATGGCCTCCTGGCGCCACGCCTCCCAGCCGCGCGGGCTCGCCTGGTAGAAGCAGCCGCGCTCAAGGCCCTCGGGCAGGTAGCGCTGCGGCACCCAGCCGCCCGGGTAGTTGTGCGGGTAGAGGTAGGGACCGTACTCGTCGGAGCCGGGGCGATGGCGGTCGCGCAGGTGGCTGGGCACCTCGCGGCGAGGTCCCGAGCGCACCTCGGCGAGCGCGGCGTCGATCCCGGCCTCCGCGGCGTTTGACTTGGGCGCCAGGGCCACGTAGGTCGCCGCCTGCGCCAGGTTGATGCGGCACTCCGGCATGCCGATGACCTCGGTGGCCTTGAAGGCCGCGTGGGCGACGAGCAGCGCCTGCGGGTCGGCGTTGCCCACGTCCTCCGAGGCGCAGATCATGATGCGCCGCGCGATGAACTTGGGGTCCTCCCCCGCGTCGAGCATGCGGGCGAGCCAGTAGAGCACGGCGTCGGGGTCGCTGCCGCGCATCGACTTGATGAAGGCCGAGATGACGTCGTAGTGCATGTCCCCGGCCTTGTCATAGGGAAGCCCCCGGCGCGGGTTGGCCTCCAGGACGTGCTCGCGGGTGATGGTCGCGGGACCGCTGCCCTCCCCCTCGGCCGGGCGGTCCACCATCTGGGAGGCCAGCTCGAGCGAGGTGAGCGCGGCGCGCCCGTCGCCACCGGCAAGCGTCACGATCTCGTCTTCCGCCTCGGGCGCGAGCTCGAAGGCGCCCGCGAGCCCCTCCGGGGCGGCCAGGGCGCGGCGGACCAGCTCGCGGACGGAGGCGTCATCGAGGGCGGTGAGCTCCACGACGCGGCTGCGGCTGATGAGGGCGGAGTTGACCTCGAAGTAGGGGTTTTCCGTCGTGGCGCCAATGAGAACGACGATCCGGTCCTCCACGGCGTGCAGGAGGGCGTCTTGCTGGCTGCGGTTGAAGCGGTGGATCTCGTCCACGAACAGGATGGTGCGACGCCCGGAGGTGAGCAGGCGGCTTTCGGCGGACTCGATCTCGCGCCGAAGGTCCTTGACCGTGCCGGTGATGGCGCTGACCTCGACGAACTCGGCGTGCGTGGTGTTGGCGATGATGCGCGCGAGCGTGGTCTTGCCCGTGCCGGCCGGCCCGTAGAGAATGACCGAGGAGAGCGTGTCGTGCTCGATGGCGCGGCGCAGCCAGCTGCCCGGCCCCACGGCCTTGGCCTGGCCGACGTAGCCGTCGAGCGTCGTGGGCCTCATGCGGGCCGCGAGCGGCGCGTTTTGGTTTTTTCGCGCGGTCTCGACGCGCGTGAACAACGTATCCATGGGAACGATTGTACGCCATCGCGCGGGATGCCGCCGGCCGCGGGCGCAGGGGGTTGTTTCAGGACGTGCTCTGCGAGAAACGTCCCTCCGCAACTCCCGGCGCCCGCGGGCGGCGGCGCGCCCCTGTCGGCACTCTGGGGCGAAGGTGCGGGATCGCGACGTTCTTGTCGGCCAAACCGTCGCGTTTCCGCACCTCGGCGGCTGGCGTGCGGGATTGCGACACTTCTGTCGACAAGAACGTCGCGCCGCCGCACCTCAGTAAAACGCGCGGAAAACCCTACAGGTGCTCGGCCACGAAGGCGTCCACCGTGGACCAGTAGAGGTCGGGGTCGGTGCTCGCGGCCAGGCCGTGGCCGGCCCCGGAGACGACGAGCTTCTCCTTCTGCTCGCTCGCGCAGGCGTCGTAGCACTCGTCGAGCATCGAGAAGGGCACGAAGGCGTCCTCGTCGCCGTGGATGAAGAGCATCGGCACGCTCGCGGAGCGCAGGCTCTCCACCGCAGAGGCCGCCTCGAAGGTGTAGCCGGCGCGCAGCAGGCACGCCGCGTCGGCGACGTTGAGGATCGGGAAGCTCGGCAGGCCGAAGACGTTGTCCAGCTGCAACACGAACTCGTCCCAGACGCTCGTGTAGCCGCAGTCCTCCACGATCAGGCTGACGTTTTCCGAGAGGCCGCTCATGCCGGAGGCCATCATGACCTCGGCGCCGCCCATGGAGACGCCAAACAGGATGATGCGCGCCTCGGGGTCGCGCGCCACGATGTCGTCGACCCAGCCCAGAAGGTCGCGCGCGTCTCCCCAGCCCATCTGGATGAGGTCCGTGTCGACGTTGCGCTCGTGGCCGCGCGCGGCAGGCATGAGCACGCTCATGCCCAGCTGGGAGAAGTGGTAGGCGTACTTGGCCATGTCCGCGGGCTCGCCGATGTAGCCGTGGCAGACCACCGCCCAGGTGTGCCCGTCGGAGTAGGCGTCGCCGTTCGCGCCGTCGAGCTCCCAGCCCAGAAGGAGCGTGCCGTCCGAGGCCTGGTGGGAGACGCTGCGCTTCTCCGCCTCGAACCAGGAGGCAGCCTCGGCGGCATACGCCTCGTCGAACTTGGGCGCCTCGGCGTAGTCGAGCCCGCCCACGCCGCCTTCGCGCATCGAGCGCGCCATCGAGACCTCGGCGTTCGGGTTCAGCGCAAAGTCCACGAGGAAGTTCCCGGCGAGGCCCAGCCCCACGACCACGAGGGCGAGAAGCGCGGCGACCACGATCGCCACGACCCGCCTGGCTCTTCTCGCCAACGCCATACCTACCCCCTCCTTGCGTATATCGGGCCGCCATTCTACACGTGTTGGCCGAGGGGTCAATTATGGGTTAAAGGAGGTGCCGGGAACTCCATCGCGAGCGTGCGCCTTGAGACGCCACGCTCCGTGCAGCGGCTACGGGTCTGCACGCGCCCCTCTCGTCAGCCGCGCCGCCGCCCGGCGCCCTACGCGCGGACGCCGGCCGAGAAGTACCCGCGGTTCGGGAAGAGCCCGGCGGCGTCGGGGAACAGAGCCTCGCAGGTGGCCATGAAGTAGTCGTCGGTCATCGAGGAGATGAAGTCCACCACGGTCTGGTCCGGGTCGCGCTCCCAGTCGTAGCCGCGCCCGTAGAACGCGAGGCGCCGCTGCGTGGGCAGCACGTGGTGCGCGAAGATCGCGGCGGACTCGTCGCCGGCCGCGAGCGCCTCCAGCTCGTAGTCGTAGAGCCGCCCGAAGAGCTCGGCCACCTCGGCGGAGAAGTCGCCGTTGACCTCGCCGGCGCCGTAGATCTTCTCGTAGTTCTCGCGCTTGGCGCGGCGCATCTCGGCGAAGGCCTCCTCGCTCATCTCGATGCGGTCGCGGCCCAGGCTGTGCTCCACGACGTCCGCGACAAAGGCCGCGAGCGCCCAGGCGTTGTAGCCGCCGCCCAGGCCGTCGTCGAAGGTGTCCTCGGAGCAGAGGCCGGCGCTGATGGCGTCCTGGCGGTCCTTGCCCACGTAGGCGATGATGTCGGAGACGCGCACCACGCAGCCCTCGAGCGTCATGGGACGCAGGTGCGAGATGGTCTCGTCGCCGTGCTCCCAGGACGACTCGACCACGCGGTCGAAGGTGTCGAACTCCGCAAGGCCGCTCGTCTCGAAGACCTGCTGCTCGAACTCGCCGTTGTGGCACAGCGCCCCGTCGAGGGTCTGCAGGCTCACGTTGCGCCCGGCGAGCACATCGACCACGCGCACGCTCTGCACGTTGTGGAAAAACCAGCGGCCGGTGCGGGCGTGGAAGACGTCGTTCAGGAAGCGCTCGCCGGCGTGGCCGAAGGGCGTGTGGCCCAGGTCGTGCGCCAGCGCGATGGCCTCGATGAGGTCCAGGTTGAGCCCCAGAGCGCGGCCGATGTCGCGGGCGACGCGCGCCACGAGCTGCACGTGCAGGCCGCGGCGGCACAGGTCGTCGTTGGCGCGGAACGAGAAGACCTGGGTCTTGCCCGCCAGGCGGTTGTAGGCCGGCAGGTGCATGATCTTCTCGGCATCGCGCACGAAGGCGGGCCGCATGGCGGTGTCGCGGTCGCGCTCGCAGGGGTCGCGGCGGATGGCCGAGGCCGCGCGGCAGGCAAACGGCGAGAGCGCCCCCGAGGCGAGGCGCTCGGCCACCGCCTCCGAGGCCCCCTCGGAGAGGCGCCCGGTGAGCCCGGGCGCCAGCCTGTTCACGACCGCCGACATCGGGGCGCTACTCGTTCACGACCAGGCAGCCCAGGTCGAAGTGCTCGCCCCAGGCGCCCATGACGGACTCATGCCCGCAGCGCGCGTAGACGCCGCGGAAGGCTCCGCGGCACAGGAACAGACCGAGCATGTTGCCGACCTCGATGGGCTCGGAGCCGCCCTCGCCGCCCACGACGATCTGGGAGCGGTAGGCGGGGTCGTAGCGCTCGATCACGGCGCCCTCCTCGCAGCCGGCGAGAAGGACGCGCCACCACTCGTCGCGGTCCATGCGGTCGACGCCCGCGACGGCCTCGGAGGCACGGTAGCCGCCGGCCGGGCGGACGATCCAGCCGTCCTGCTCGGCGAGGTAGGGCGTGAGGTCGCACCCACGCTCGAGGAAGTGGGCCTCGGGGACGTGGGCGCGCACGAAGGCGAGCTCGTCGGAGGTGAGGACAGCCTCGGTCTCGGGTGCGTGGAGCACGGCGAAGATGGCGTTGGTGGCCACCGGCGCGGCGCAGAAGCCGCCGATCAGGCAGGCCAGGCCGCGGCGGGCGGCCTCGACGAGCGCCTCGGCGCCCGCGCAGGGCTTCTCGAGCATCTCGCCCAGGGGGGCGCGGCGGTAGACGCAGACGACGGGGCCCTCGGAGTCAACGAGGCGACGCTGGCCGGCGGCCTCCTCGATGCGCAGGTCGCGAATGTCCACGAAGCGCGCGAAGACGCCCTCCTCGGCGAGGCGCTCGATGAGGTCGGCAAACTCCACGGCCGAGGCGCTCTCCGGGTAGTCCACGATGCCCACGACCGGGCGCTCGGGGTGATGGGTGCCGGCGTCGGCGTTTGCCCAGGAGGCGTAGGTCTCGCGCAGGGCCTCGATCACGCCGCCCACCGGGTCGAGGGCGTGGATGCCCTCGTGGCGCTCGGAGAAGCGACGGTAGGCCTCGGTGAGGCACACGGCGCGCGTGACGTCGATGGCCGAGGTCATGCCCGCGCTCGTGGTCGCCACGCCGCAGAAGCGGAAGGCACCCGTCTCTTGGTCGAAGAGGGTGTCGAGGCGCATGAAGGGGATCAGCTGGTCATAGCCGGTGGGGATGAGGGTCTGCTGCTCGAACTCCTCCGGAAGGCGGAAGAGCGCCCGGTAGTCGGCGTCGTCGAGGTAGTGGGCCGTGACCTTCTCGAGGATGCGGCCGAAGGTCTCTGCGCCGTCGCGCAGGATGCCCAGCTCGGCGGGACCAAGGATCTTGGGCGTGACGGCCCAGTCGGGCACCCCGCGGCCGCCCCGCACGGGGTGGGACGCGGCGAGGAAGGCGTCGCCGGCGGCCTTGCCCTCGGCGTCACCCCCCAGCTCGTTCACGATGGCGCAGAACTCGGACTCGAGCGCGCGGCTCTGAAGATTGCTCATGGATGACTCCCTTGGGGTCAGCTTTGGCGTGTTTGCGCTGGGGTTTTACCGTTGCGCGGCGTGCATTGTAGGTGTTGGTGCCCATGCGCGCGAAAAGCCGACAAAATATATAGATATGTGGACGCTTGGTGTAGACGCGCTGCTCAGAGGCTACGAGATGTACCAGAGGCCCTCGGCGGGCGCCACCTCGAACCCCATCGAGCGCTCGAGCGAAAGCGACGCCTCGTTGTCCGGCCAGACGGCGGCCCAGGGCGTGTCGCCGCGGGCGATCGTCTGGGCGAGCTTGGCGGCAGCGAGCGTGCTCCCCCACCCCTTGCGTCGCGACCCCTCGAAGACCTCGAGCATGCCCATCGAGCCGTCCGGGTGTTCCCCGACAAAGCCCACGATGCGGCCGTCCTCGAAGCCGCCGAGAAACGCCCCCGCCTCGAGCAGCTCCTCGAGCTCGCCGGGGGCGAGGTACTCGGGATGGGCGTAGTGCTCGAGGATGACGCCGGCATAGGCCGTCGTGAGCGGGCGCACGTCACGCGTCGCGTCGATCTTGGGCGCCTCGCCGCGCCACGTCACCAGGTGGCAGGGGCGCGGGGAGCCGCCGACGGCGCGGGCGGCGTCGCGGGCCGTCCGGCGATCGCCGCACAGGCACACCACGCCGCGCGAGCCCAGGCAGGTGAGCGCCCGGCGCAGGGTGGCCCGACCCGTCGCCCACGCGAGGGTCTCGCCCCCCGGAAGCCCGAGCACGACGGCGCCCTTGTCGGCGAGAAGGACCTCGCCCAGGCCGCGGCGCAGCGCCTCGACGACGGGCAGGGCGCCCTCGCCGGCCCGCCGGGCGATGGCCAGGGCGAGCGTCCGGCGCTGCTCGGGGCGCACGGCGGTGGCGTCCACGACAAACGAGAGCCGCTCCGCGAGCATCCGCTGCCCCTCGGGGCCCGGATGGTCGGAGCCGTCCGCGAGCAGCTCCGGCAGAGCCTCGGCGTCGAGCAGCGCCGCGCCGTCGACGAGCCGCATCTGCGGGTGGCGACGCACGGCCGTCTCGATGAGAGCGTCCACCTCGCCGGCGCAGCTGCGCGGGTGCGTGGGATAGAGCTCCTCGGCGTGCGGCAGCGGCGTGAGCACCCACGTCGGGACCTCGGGCCAGGCTTCGGAGACCTCGTAGAGGTAGGCGAGGATCTCACGCCCCACGCGCGAGGCCTGACAGGGCTCGTAGCGGTAGTTCTCGCCAAGCTCCACGACGATCGCCTCGGGACGCGCGACCTCGGAGAGGCCCGCGAGCGAGCCGGGCTGGAAGACCTGTCCGCCCACGCCCTGGTTGAGGAGGTCGAGGTCGAGATGGGCGGCGAGCCGGGCGGTCCAGGAGCGCCCGGGGTCGCACGAGACGAAGCCCTGTGCGATCGAGTCGCCGAGCACGAGCAGCTGCCCGCGCTCCGGCACGGGCTCGAGGTAGGTGCCGTCGGCGCGGACCTCGCGCACGGCGCAGGAGGAGAGACAGGGCAGCCAGACGCGCACGCGATGGGGCTCCCCCATGCCGGGAAGCGGGATGCGCACGAGCCCCGGCTCCGGGGCGGCGTCCGGGTCGTCGAGGGCAAACTCGACGAGGTCGTTCTCGTCCGGCGTCATGAGCGGGAGGTGGCGGCCGTCGACGTCTGCCGAGACGCCGTCGAAGGGCGGCGTGGGGCCGCCCTCGTGGCGCGCCGCGTCGTCGAGCACGGCCTGCGCGCCCTTGGGGACCGCATCCACGCGCACCTCGACGGCCACGCGCGTGGCGTCGGTCGAGAACTCGAGACAGACGCCCGAGGTGCAGGCCGCCATGCTCCGATAGAGCCCGGGATGCCACGCGCGGACGCTCCCGAGTGCCCTGAGCTGGTCGACGGTGAATCTGATCGGACGGACCCAGCCGCCCTTCTCGGCGGCGGTGTCGATGGCGCCGTGCAGCAGGTCCGCGGCACGCGCGCTGATGGCGAGGTTCATATGGTCCCTCTGCGTCTAGAGTGCGTTTCTGGCCAGAACATTGTACACATGCCGGCCGCAACGGGTGAGCTCGGCGCTCACTCCCCCTCGCGCACGGGCTCGTAGAACGCCTTGGCGTCGTCGAGGCGCAGCACGAGCACCTGCCCGAGCCCGGCCCCGCCCGCGGCGCAGCAGTCGATGTCCCAGCGGTCGCCCCCCACGCGCACCATGCGCGCCAGGCCGTCCTCGCCGATCGGGTCGCGGTCGAGGTCGTGCGCCATGCGCTCGAGATAGGGCGTCGGCGTGTGGCCCGCCACGATCACCGGTCCGTCGCCGCGCTCGCCGGCGAGGCCGGCGGGCGCCCCCCAGAACTCCTCGCGAATCCAGGTAAGGTCCTCGGGGTCCTGGGCGGAGAGATACTCCGCCGCGCCCCGCTCGTCCCAGAGCTCCGGCACGGGCGCGGAGAGCCGCACCCCCGCGTGGACGAGCAGGTAGCGACGGTCCCTCACGACCGTCTGGGCCCAGCGCGACAGGGAGCGCACCCATGCCACGAGCTCGTCCGCCTCGTCGTCGGTCAGCTCCGCGAGCCCCGACGAGGTCTTGGCGCCCCCGTTGATCCCCCAGTTCATGGTCGCGAGCGGGTCGCCGGGACTGTCCAGGCACGAAATCATGAGGTCCTCGTGGTTGCCCATGAGCGCGCACACGTTGGGGAGCTCCCGGCACACGCGCAGGACGCCCACCGGGTCCGGGCCTCGATCGATCATATCCCCCAGGCAGAAGAAGCGGTCCTCACTCGAGGGCGAGACGCGCATGAGCGCGCGCTCGAGCGTCGCGCGGTGGCCGTGCACGTCCGAGAAGACGTATGTGGACATCTGCGACCCTCCCTCGCTCCTCGCGTCGCGCCCCCTTGCGGGCGCACCGTCCTTCTCAGCCTAGCACCTCGCCGCGAGGCACGCCGCCCCGGCACGGGCGAGCGGCGCCTGCGGGCCACGAGACGGTCTATCCGCGCCGCGCGCGCCGGCCCGCGCGCAGCCGGCGCAGCCGCCAGGCGCCCTGCGAGCCGATCTCGACCACGTGCCCCGGGAGGCGCTCCTCCCCCGCCCGGCGCACCACGTCCACGATCTGGTCCATGGTCTTCTCGAGGCGCGCCTTCTTGAGCCGACACTCCCACACCACGACGACGGTCCAGCCCTCGGCGACGAGCTCGGCGCGCACGCGGGCGTCCCGCGCGCGGTTGCGCTCGAACTTTGCCTCCCAGAACTCCGCGTGCGTCTTGGGCCTCGAGGGGGAGCAGAAGGGGCAGCGGTGCCAGAAGCACCCGTTGATCAGGATGGCCACGCGCCGGCCGGGAAAGCACACGTCCGGGCGGCCGGGGATCTTCCAGTGGAGCCGGTAGCCCGTCAGCCCCGCCTCGCGCAGCGCGGCGCGGACCTTGAGCTCGGGTCCCGTGTTCTTGCTCCTGTTGGCCTGCATGACGTGGCGCGTCGCCTCCGACGAGGCGGCGGGGGTCCCCGGGCGCGGGGACGCTACCACGCGGGGGCCTCGTCCGGCTCGGTCGGCGCGCCCTCGAAGTTGAGGTCGCGCGTGAGCTCGCGGGAGGCGGCCAGGTCAAAGCCGTCCGAGAAGAGCTCGTCGATGGTCGGCAGGACGCGGGCGCGGGCGGCGTCGAAGAGGTCCCAGAAGCCCGCCGTGGAGACCTGGCCCGTGAAGGGGTTGGCCCAGGGCGCGTGCCCCCGGTTGTCGAAGTCCGAGACGTCCTCCGGGCGGGCGCGGTGCGACATGCAGCTCACCAGCGAGTAGGGGCTTCTCGTCACCGCGCGCTCGAGGGTCGCCAGGACGGAGCGCTTGCGACCCGAGGGAGAGTCAAAGACGCGCTGGGCGAGGCGGAACTCTACGACGCCCGTGGAGAAGGTGCGGGGGTCGATCGCCCGCCCGAAGACCCACAGCGCCACGTAGAAGTAGACCTTGTCGACGGCGGCGAGCACGTCGCGCGACGCCTGGAGCACGCGCTCGTGGGGACGCCAGCGCTCGACGGTCTTGCCCGTGAGCGCGTGCAGCGCCATCTCGTCGAAGTCGCGCTCGATCTCCATGTGGACGCTCGACGCGGCGTCCTCGTCGAGGCCGGGCACGCCGGCCGAGGTGAGGCCGTTTTGCCAGTAGTAGACGAAGGGGTGCATCGTGGAGTCGAGCAGCCAGTGGCAGGCAAAGCCCGCCACGTAGGCGCGCGCGAGCTGGCGCTCGTGGCCCTCCAGGCGCAGCGCCGCCTCGCGCATGGCAACGAGAAGCGCCGCCGAGCTGCACTCGTGCAGGGCGCCGCCCAAAGGCGACCACTTGTGCATCAGCGGGTCGACCCTCAGATAGAAGAGCGGGTCAGGGCCCTGGTTTCCCAGCAGGAACGCGTCGCGCTCGCCCACGGAGCGCAGGCCGAGCAGGTCGGTGACGTCCTCGAGGACGCCTCGTCCAAAGAGGTCGTGCGTGAGAATCGCAGGCATGGCGTTCCCTTCGTCGTTGGCTTCCCCGATTATGCCACTGAGCGTGCCGGTGGGAGCCGGTTGATTGGCCGCGGCCCCCGACGAGGCGCCCTTCTCGCCTCCCGTTGCACGTTTACCCACTTCTTACCGCTGAGCGACCCCGCGCTCGCCTACCATAGACACGTTGCGTCACCGCGGAAAGGAACCACATGGCACATCAGAAGATGACAAAGGCCGAGAAGAGCTGGATCGTCTATGACGTGGGCAACTCCGCGCTCGTCCTTCTCGCCACGAGCGTCATTCCCATCTACTTCTCGTCGCTTGCGCCCGAGGGCGGGGTGGTCGTGGCCTGGAGCTACGCCGAGACCGTCGCCTCGCTGATCATCGCGCTGCTCATGCCCATCCTGGGCTCGATCGCCGACATGCAGGGCATGAAGAAGAAGTTCATCGTAGGCTGCGTGGGCACGGGCGTGGTGGCCACCGTGGCCATGGGCTTTGTCACCGCGGCGATGGCGTTTCTCGTGGTCTACGTGATCTCGTCGGTGGCGCTCAACTCCTCGATGGTCTTCTACGACGCGCTGCTCGTGGACACCACCACCGACGAGCGCATGGACGAGATCTCATCGGCGGGCTACGCCTGGGGCTACATCGGCAGCTGCGTGCCGTTCATCGCGTGCCTGGGCGTAGTCTTGGGCTATGAGAGCCTGGGCATCACGCTGCAGACGGCCATGCAGATCGCGTTTGTCATCACCGCGGCGTGGTGGGCGGTCTTCACCGTGCCGCTGCTCAAGAACGTGCAGCAGCTCCACTTCAAGCCGCGCGAGCCGCACGCCGTCTCCCGCGCCGTGTCCGGCCTGGCCGGTACCCTGCGCGAGATTTGGGCCAACAAGGCCATCCGCTACTACATGATCGCGTACTTCTTCTACATCGACGGCGTGCACACCATCATCAAGCTCTCGACGAGCTACGGCACCGACCTCGGCATCGACTCCACGCAGCTCGTGTTGGCGCTTCTGGTGACGCAGTTCGTGGCCTTCCCGTCCGCGATCATCTACGGGCGCCTCTCCTCCAAGTACGGCACGCGCCGAATGCTTCTGATCGCGATCGCCGCCTACTTTGGCATCACCCTGTTCGCGGCGTTCTTCCTGCGCTCGGCCGTGGAGTTCTGGTTCCTCGCCATCCTGGTGGGCATGTTCCAGGGCGGCATCCAGGCGCTCTCGCGCAGCGAGTTTGGCAAGCTCTGTCCCAAGGAGCGCGCCAACGAGTACTTTGGCTTCTTCGACATCTTTGGCAAGTACGCCGCCATCCTGGGCACCTTCCTCGTGGGCACGTTCACGGCGCTCACCGGAAACTCCAGCATCGGCGTGCTCTCCATCGCGGCGCTGTTTGTCGTGGGCTTCCTCGTGATGACCAAGGTCCCGGAGCGCGCGGCGTAGGCACGTCCGACAATCCGTCCGGAACCCGCACGTTGTCCAAACAGGTGCGGCGTCCGGACGGTTCTCACCACCAGACCGTCCGGAACCCGCACGTTCCTGAAACAAGTGCGGCGTCCGGACGTTTTTCGTGTCCAGACCGTCCGGAACCCGCACGTTCTTCTCGACAGATCTAGACGTTGCTCCTGCGCAGCGCGTCCCAGTCGGGAATCATTCTCGTTCCCTCAGGCAACGCAATCGCCGACCCCCTCTTGGGGACTCCATACTCGTCGAGCAAGGCGGCAAACTCCATCGGGCGCCCCGTCAAACCAAAGCTAAACCTCACCAGGGAAACGTCGTAGAGCGTAAAGCGAGAGCCGCGGATGTTTTCGTCGGAGAGGACCTCGTCGATGCCCCGGCCGCCCATGAGCTCCTCCTCAACGTATTTCCCCCTTCCGTCGAGCTCGCCAAGGATGACGCGGCCGTCAGCACGCACCCAGCAGAAATCGGCGCGATAGGGCTCCCCCGCCTCGACGACGCGCGGAACCTCGACCTGCAGCTCTGGGCGCACGTATCCGAGCAGGAGCATCCGCCCGCGCGCAATGGACTCTCCCCCGTTCTCGCTGCGCGGGTCCGCCCAGGCGAGGTCCGAGAGAGCGCGCTCCACGTTGCGCCGACGAGCCATCATCGACTGCGCATAGTCCTCGAACGCGTCCTTACCGACCAATCCCGTCCTAAGCGCGGAATCGATGATGCCCAGGCCACGAGGAAAGTCGGTCCACCTCAGACAGTCGAGGACCGTCTGTTGCGGAGAGGTCACCCTCAGCCCGCCCACCTCCTCGACGCCCTCGCGCGGATCGAGCACCGGATGGCGCGCCACCGCCCCGCCGTCCGACCCGCACTGCTTTGGAAGTGTCGCCACATGGGTGCGCCCCACCAGCGTGTCAGAGACGTCCACGCCATAGGCGAGCGCGGCGGTCGGCCCGCAAAAGGTCCACGTTGGGTGCGCGACCTGCAGCCCCCGCGCAATCCACAGAGCCCGCTCGGAAGACGCGAGGCTCGACCATTCCCGCGCATCGGCAAAGAGCCCGCGGACGGGAGACACCGCCGCACCGGAGGACACCCTACGCGAGAGGGCCCGTCGGACGGCGTCGACGTCATCGCCCCGCGGCACGTAGCAGACGCCCTTATCCGCCGCCCCCTCCAGCAGGTCGGCAATCCTCGCGTCCACGGCACGACTCATGAGATTCCCTTCGACGTAACGTTTGTGGGAACGCATTGTCGCGGAAAAGCCAGTGGCGATGTTGTGTCACATATATAACTGTTTTATAAGTGATGGATATTATTGCGGAGAGAGTTAATTTCCCAAGCTTGCCGCCCCATGGGGCTTGCCGTCAGCGAACGGTATGTCCTGCGTAACCTTCGCAAACGGTAGTTTGACCCGGTGAGCGGCAGGCGGGCGAGAAGAACCTGTGGGAGCCGCGGCCCCCGCGGAAAGGTGCGGCGTCCGGACGGTTCTCGTGTCCAGACCGTCCGGAACCCGCACGTTGTTTGAGTGGGTGCGGCGTCCGGACGGTTCTCGTGTCCAGACCGTCCGGAACCCGCACGTTGTTTGAGTGGGTGCGGCGTCCGGACGGTTTTGGTTCCCAGACCGTCCGGACGCCGCACGCAAGAACAAAGGACCAGCCGAGAAGAACGGCAGCCCCGCGACCTACGCCAGGCGGTCGAGGATCTTCTCGAGGCGGTCGCAGGCCTCGTCGACCTCCTCGCGGGTGATCACGAGCGGCGGCAGGAAGCGCAGGATGGAGTCGCCGATGTGGTTCATGACCAGGCCCTCGGCCAGGCCCTCCTCGACGGCTCGCTCCGCGACGGGCGCGTCGAGCTGGGCGCCGCGCATGAGGCCGTGGCCGCGGCACTCCTCGACATGGTGCATCGCGGTGAGGCGGTGGCGCAGGTGGCGCCCGACGGAGAGCACGTGCTCGCCGATCTCGCGGTCGACGAGCTCCTTGACCGTGGCGAGGCCCGCGGCGCACGCGAGGTTGTTCCCGCCGAACGTGGAACCGTGGTCGCCAGGGGCAAACAGGTCAGCCACCTCGGAGCGGGCGGCGAAGGCGCCCATGGGGAAGCCGTCGGCGATGCCCTTTGCCATGGTCACGATGTCCGGCTCGATCTCGGAGCGCTGGTAGCAGAAGGGCGAGCCGCAGCGATAGAAGCCCGTCTGGACCTCGTCGCAGATCATGAGAATGCCCTTCTCGCGGCAGAGATCACGAACGTCGCGCAGGTAGTCGTAGTTGGCGTTCCAGACGCCGCCCTCGCCCTGCACGCACTCGAGCATGACCGCGCAGACGCTGCCGCGCTCGACGCGCTCGCGCAGCGCGTAGATGTCGTTCAGGGGCAGCGCGACAAAGCCCTCCGGCAGCGGTCGGAAGCTGCGGTGGAACTTGTCCTGCCCGGTGGCCGCGAGCGTCGCGAGCGTGCGGCCGTGGAAGCTCTGTCGGGCAGTCACGATGACTGCGGCGCCGTCGAGGTTGACCTCGCCCCAGCGGCGCGCGAGCTTGATCGCGCCCTCGTTGGCCTCGGCGCCGGAGTTGGCGAAGAAGGTCTTCCAGCGGGTGCCCGTGGAGCCCACGACGTGCCCGCCCTCGTCGGTCGTGGTGGAGAGCATGGTGGAGAGGGCGGCCGCCAGGTGCACGCGGTTCTCGTCGTAGAAGTAGTTGCTCGTCTGCCAGACGCGGTCGAGCTGCTCGGCGATCGCCTGCCTCACGGCGGGGTTGGCGTGGCCCACGCTCGCGCAGCCGATGCCGCCGAGAAGGTCGATGTACTCCTTGCCCGTGGAGTCCACGAGCGTCGCGTCGTGCCCGGAGACGAACTCCACGGGGTAGCGGGAGTACGTCGGCATGACGTAGGTGGCGTCAGCCTTGGCGACCCGGTCCTCGACGGTGGAAAAGACGGACGTGCTGTCGTTCTTCTCGTCGGTCATGAGGCATCCTCTCCTAGGACTCGTCCTGTGTGAACATGGTACCGCAGCCTGCGTCGGTGAAGATCTCAAGAAGCAGGGAGTGCGGGAAGGTTCCGTTGAGAATGACCACCTCGGAGACGCCGGCGTCGAGCGCCTCGGAGATGGAGCGAATCTTGGGCAGCATGCCGCCGTCGAGCCGCCCGGAGGCGAGAAGCTCGTGGGTCTCGGAGCGCGAGAGGCTCTGGATGAGGGAATCCTCGTCGGAGACGTCGGCGAGCAGGCCGTCGACGTCGGTGAGGTAGATGAGCTTGTCGGCACCCATCGCCTCGGCGATCTTGCCGGCGGCGACGTCGGCGTTGATGTTGTAGAACCCGTCCGGGGCGCAGCCCACGGTGGCGACCACGGGGATGTAGCCGTCCTCGAGGATGGTCTCGATGAGGCTCGTGTCCACCTCGCGGATGCGGCCCACGCGCCCGAGCTCCGGGTCGATGACCTCGGCCTTGAGGGTCTTGCCGTCCGCGCCCGAGATGCCCACGGCGTTGTGGCCGTACTCGTTGAGCGCCCAGACGAGGTCCTGGTTGACCTTGCCCACGAGCACCTCGCGCACGGCCTCCATCGTGGCGTCGTCGGTCACGCGCAGACCGTCCTTGAACTGCACGGGTAGGCCGAGCGCCTTGACGTGCGCGCTGATGGCCTTGCCGCCGCCGTGCACGAGCACGATGCGGATGCCCAGGAGCTTGAGCATCTCGATGTCGGCCACCACCTGACGACAGAGCTCGGGGTCCTCCATGGCCGAGCCGCCGTACTTGATGACGAAGGTCTTGCCGGTCATCCGGTGAATCCAGGGCAGCGCCTCGTTCAGCACGTCGACCTTCGAGGCCGCTGCGTCGCGCTGCTGCTTGTCGCGCTGTAGCATGTCTGCTCCTTCGATACGCTGGCGAGAAGAACATGGGGTCGTCCGGTCCGCGGGGGCGCGGGCAAGGTCCGGCGCTCGAACAGTCCTCGCCCTCCGTGGAGTCCGCCGCGAGTTCCGCAGGCGCGCCCTTTGCGCCGAGGACTGTCTGAGCGCCGGACTGAGGCCGGCGGACTCCCCTCCGGGCTGCGGAACTCGCGGCGGACCTTGCCCGCGCCCCCGCGGACCTTCGGCTACGTGCGGTAGTCGCCGTTGATCGTGACGTAGTCGTGGGTGAGGTCGCAGGTCCAGACGCGCGTCGCGGCCTCGCCCATTCCCAGGTCAATCGTGATGTCGATCTCGGGAGCCTCGAAGCGGCGCAGCATGTCGTCCTCGTCCATCGGCACGGTGAGGCCCGCGCGACACACGGGGACGCCCATGAAGTCGATGTCGACGCGCTCCTGGTCGAAGGGCACGCCGCACTTGCCGGCGGCGGCAGCCACGCGGCCCCAGTTGGCGTCGTGGCCAAAGATGGCGGTCTTGACCAGCGGCGAGTTGGCGATCGAGCGCGCCACGACGTCCGCTTCCGCGTCGTCGGCGGCGCCCGTGACGTAGACGGTGACGAGCTTGCTCGCGCCCTCGCCGTCGGCCGCGATCTTGCGGGCCAGGTCCACGGCTGCCACTCGCACGGCAGCTGCGACCTGCGCAAACGCCGGATGGTCGCAATCGATTTGCTCGCCGCCCGCACCTCCGGTGGCGAGCAGGAAGGCGGAGTCGTTGGTCGAGGTGTCGGAGTCCACGGTCACCTTGTTGAACGAGACGCGCACGGCGCCGAGAAGGGCCTCGCGCGCCGCCTCGGCCGTAAGCGGGGCGTCGGTGGTGAGCACCGCGAGCATCGTGGCCATGTTGGGCTGGATCATGCCCGAGCCCTTGACGAAGCCGCCCACGTGGAAGGCGCGCGGCGCGCCGGAGCGCTGCGCGAGCTCGCCCGCCACGGAGACCTCCTTGGACACGGTGTCGGTGGTCATGACCGCGCAGGCGGCGTCGTGCGCGGCGGCCGGCGTCGAGGCGAGCGAGGCCACGGCAGCCGGGACACCGGCCTCGTAGGGGGCAAAGGGCAGCGGCACGCCGATGACGCCCGTGGAGGCCACGAGCACGTCCTCGGGCGCGCAGGCGAGCTCGCCCGCCACGTAGGCGCAGGCGCGCTCGGAGCAGGCGAGGCCGGGCTCGCCCGTCGCGGCGTTGGCGTTGCCGGAGTTGAGGACGATCGCGCGGGCGCGACCGTCGGCCACGTGGGCGCGGCTCACCGTGACGGGAGCCGCACAGAAGCGGTTGGTGGTGAAGGTCGCGGCGGCCACACAGGGCTCGTCGGCAACGACGAGCGCAAGGTCGAGGCGCGCGGGGTTGCGGCGAAATCCCGCCGAGACGCCCGCGGCGCGGATGCCGGCGGCGGCGCAGACGCCGCCCTCGCAGGGAACGAGCCCGCAGGCCTCGGGCGTGTCGGGCACGACCGGGACCGCGAGCGGCGCAAAGTCAGACATGGGGCTCTTCTCCGTTTCAGGCCCGCCCGCAGGCGGGCTCCGAGGCTAGACGAGGGGCGCCGGGGCGAGGAGCCCGGCGGTCTCGGGAAGGCCCAGCACCACGTTGGCGCACTGGACGGCCTGGGCGGCCGCCCCCTTCCCGAGGTTGTCGATCGCGCACGAGGCGACGATCGTGCGTCGTCGTCGCGCGTCGAGGGCAACGCCCACCTGGGCGCGCGCGGTGCCAAAGACCGAGGAGGTCGCGGGCATGGAGCCGGCCGGCAAGGTCGTGACCAGTGGCTCGTTTGCATAGGCGCGCTCGTAGGCAGCCTGGACGTCCTCTGCGGTCACGCCGTCGGCCGCCTCGAGGTAGACCGTGGAGAGCAGCCCCCGCGTGAGCGGCGCGAGGTGCGGCGTGAAGACCACGGACATCTCACGGCCGGCAACGTCGGTGAGGGTCTGCTCGATCTCGGGCGTGTGACGGTGTCTGGCCACGCCGTAGGCCTCCACGGACTCGTTGGCGTGGCAGTAGTGGGTGCGCGGGGTGCATCCGCGGCCCGCGCCGGAGACGCCGGAGATGGCGTCTGCGATCACGAGGTCGCCGGTCGCGAGCCCCGCGGCGAGCGCGGGCGCGGCGGCGAGGGCTGTGGCCGTGGGATAGCAGCCCGGAACGGCCACGAGCACGGCCTGGCCCGCGGCGCGGCGCGCGGCGAGGCCGGCGAGCCCGTCGCGGAAGAGCTCCGGCAGGCCGTAGACGGTACGTCCGAGCAGCTCGGGGCTCGTGTGCGGGGTGGCGTACCAGTCCTGGTAGACCGCGGCGTCGCGCAGGCGGTAGTCGGCCGAGAGGTCGAGCACGGTCACGCCGCGCGCGAGCAGCTCGGGCGTGAGCGCGAGGCTCGCGGTGTGGGGGACGGCGAGAAACGCGACGTCGGCCGCCGCAGCGATGGCGTCGGGCTCCGGCAGCGACAGCACGAGGTCGCAGGCGCCCGCAAAGGCCGGATAGACCGCGTCGAGCCGCGTGCCGGCCTCCTTGCGGTCCGTGGCCATGGTCAGCTCGAGGTCGGGGTGGCCCAGGATGAGGCGGCAGGCCTCGATGCCCGCGTAGCCCGTTGCCCCCACGACGCACGCCCTGATGCTTCCCATGCTCCCACGTCCTTCTCGACGGCCTTTTTTCACGCACTCTACGGAGCGCCCCCGCGGCTGTCAACGAGGTGACATGTTCCGGACATACTTCGCGAGGCCGCAACGAGAGCCCCCGGGAGGGTATGTACACTGCGCATATCGGGTGTGTACACCATCCGAGTTCGGACTGATCATGTTTTAGCAGGTCAGAGGCTTGCCGAGAAGAACGTGAAGGCCGGAAAGTGTACACACCCTAGCAGGGGGGCGCACCTGCCCCTCACGGGACGCGAAGCGCAGCTACGCCCGAGAGAGCCCGCGCAGGAAGTGCGCGACGGCGACCGCCCCGGGGTCGGCGATCCCCCGGCTCGCCTCGCCGAGATTCCGCGCCGGGCCGAACTTCGCAACCTGGCCCTTGGTCGCCTCGGCGCCCGCCTCCGCGGCGTCCGCCACGTCATCGAGCAGGTCGAGCTCGTCGCCCCCGCAGGCCGCCGCGGCGTCCCCGGCGGCGGCGAAGGCGTCCACCAGCGTCTTGTCGCCCGCACGGGCCTCGGTGGCCGCCATGAGTCGGCTCGTGGCGCAGGAGAACATTTCCTTGAGCTCGTCGACGGTGGCCTCGTCGCCCACCGGGGCGGCCTCCTGAAGGCCGTCGAGCCAGGCGTGCCAGAGGGGCGCGGCGGCGCCGTCGAGGCGCATCACCGCCGTCGCCACGTCGTCGAGCATCTCCTGGATTCCACCCTCAGAGGACACCACGGCCTGGCTCACCACGGAGGCCACCGTGACCATCGTCTCGCCGAGGTCGCCGTCGCCGAGGCGCGCGTCCAGGGCGGCGAGCTCCTCCTCCGCCATGATCACGTCCGTGCAGGCATGGATCATCCGCAGCGCAAGCTCTTCTCGCCTCATGGTCCCTCCCCCTCGAGCAGGAACTACCTGCACCGATTGTAGGAGGGAGCGGGCGCGCGGGAGGGGTGCGGGCGCGCGGGCGGCGCGGCCCCTCGGCCAGCGGCGCCCCTGCCGGGGAAGTGCGCCCTACGCGGCGTCGTCGACGCCCAGGCGCTCGGCGGTCTCCCCCTTGATCCAGAGGGTGTCCACGTCGCGCGAGACGAACTCGCGCCCGCTGTCCTCGAGCACGTGGACCTCGGTGCTGTCGACCGGCAGCTCGAAGAGGTTGTTCTCGTAGTCCACGACCTCGTAGTTGCCACCGTTTAGAGAGACGCTGCGCACCTCGCGAGCGTCGGCCTCCACGCCCTCGGGATGGTTGCCGTCGCACGAGTTCAGACCCAGCGCCCCGCCCGCGACGAGCACGCCCGCGATCACGACGCTCGCGACGATGCCCCGACTTTTCCGGCCATAGGGAGCCCCCTTCCCCGTCTCTTTACGAGAGGATCCTCATCTTGGCGAGCGCGCGGCTGAGCTCGAGGTAGCTCACGCCCGCGCCGGCAAGCGACGACAGGCAGATCGGCACCGGCATCCGGTCGCGCGCGGCGATGGGCCGCAGCACGCAGCCCTCAAACGGCGCCAGAAACTCCCCGCCCACGGCAAGGCTCAGCCCGCCGCGCTCGTGCAGGAACTCGCCATAGGACTCCCCGTCGACGATCTCCACGAGCTCCGAGGTCATTCCGCGCGCGGCGTAGGCGCGGCACACCGCGTCGTTGTAGTGGTCAAAGCCCGGGTAGAGCAGCACCGGGCAGGTATTGATGTCATCGAGCGTGAGCTCGGACTTTGCGGCGAGCGGGTTCTCCGCGGACATGACGACCATGGGGCTCATGACGCCCAGGCTCCCGCACACGATGCCCTCGCCCTGCAGCGGCCCGAGGGTGATGAGGGCCCAGAAGCGCCCGGAGCGCAGCTCGTCCACGCACGACTCGGCGGAGGTGAGCAGGACGTCCGTGGCGCAGCCCAGCGCCCGCGCGGTCACGGTCTTGATCAGCGAGCAGAACCGCTCGACCCCCGTGAACGCCGGGACGCAGAAGCCAATGACGAAGTGGCCCGCGGGCTCGCCCGCGCTGCGGGCTCGAACGTGCACGAAGCGCTCGAGCGCATCGAACTCGGCGAGCACCTTGTCCGCCCGCGCACCGAAGGCCTCCCCCAGCGGGGTGGGGTTCACCCCGGAGCTCGTGCGGATGAAGAGCGGCGCGCCGACCTCGCCCTCGAGCTCGGACATCGCCTTGGAGACCGCCTGGACCGACACCCCCTCGCATGCCGCCGCGGATGAGAAGCTGCCGGTGGAGAGTATGGCCGTGACATACCTGAGCTGCTTGATGTTCACGGACGATTCTCCTTTTTTCGGCGCGACGACACACGGACGGTTGTAAGTTTCTCACACGCGTCCCGCGGTCACACCCCGGTGGCCCCATCCTCAAGAGGTAGTTAAGGATGTGTTTCGACGCCGGGCACGGGGCGCGGCCGCAGAGAAGGGCATAACCACACCCCTCCCCCCGACAGCAGCCGCACGGTCGTGCGCTACACTCTCTAGGCAAGGGGGAGGACAAGAACATGGACATCAACCAGATCGCACAGATGGCAGGGGTCTCGCGCGCCACGGTGTCGCGCTACCTCAACGACGGCTACGTCAGCCAGGAGAAGCGCGTCGCCATCCGCCGCGTCATCGAGAAGACCGGCTACGTGCCGTCGCGCCAGGCCAAGACCCTGCGCACCGGCAAGACCAACGTCGTGGGCGTCATCATTCCCAAGATCAACTCCGCCTCCGTGAGCCGCATGGTCGCGGGCATCACGCTCGTGCTCAACGAGGCCGGGTACCAGGTCCTTCTCGCCAACACGGACAACGACGAGGCGCGCGAGGTCGAGTTCTTGCGCCTCTTTTCCGAGAAGAACCAGGTGGACGGCGTCATCCTCATCGCCACCGTCATCACCGACGAGCACCGCGAGGCCATCGCCGCCCTGCCCGTGCCGATCGTGGTGCTCGGCCAGAACGTCGACCTCTGCTCCTGCGTCTACCAGGACGACTACGAGGCCATGCGCGGGGTTGCCGCCGTCGCGCTGCGCGGCGCGGCGCGGCCCGCCTACATCGGCGTCTTCGAGGAGGACGTCGCCGTCGGCCACGAGCGGCGGCGCGGCTTTCTCGACGCGTGCGCCGAGGCCGGGATCGAGGTCCCCGAGCGCGCGATGCGCGTGGCGGAGTTCACGGTGGACTCCGGCTACGAGCAGGCCGAGGCGCTGCTCGAGGCGTATCCCGAGCTCGACGCCATCGTCTGCGCCACCGACGCCATCGCCTACGGCACGCTCGCCTGCCTGCGCGAGCACGGCCGCGCCGTCCCGGGCGACGTCATCGTGACGGGCATCGATGACGCCGAGATCTCCCAGATCGTCACGCCCACGCTGACCACGGCCCACCTCCACTACAAGACCTCCGGCGTCGAGACCGCCCGGATGCTCGTGGGCATCATAACCGGCGACGACTCCATCGGCCGCGAGCTCAAGATGGGCTTTGAGGTCGTGACGAGAAACTCCACGCGCTAGCGGCGGGCAACGGGCCCGCGCTCTTCTCGGCCATCCTCCCCTGGCTGCGTAACATGCATAGTTCCGTTAACTTTTATATATCCGCAGGTCGGAAATTGGCATTTCCGGAACTGTGCATGTTAACGCGCGTCCCCGCTTCCCAGCGCGGCGAGAAGGACCGCGCGCCAGCGCTCCGTGAGGCGCGGCAGCGACCACGCCGCGTTGGCCGGGCTCGTCGAGGGCAGGACCTCGGCCGGCATGCCCGTGACCGGCTCGAGCCAGCGGCGGTAGAGGTGCCCCGCGGTGGCGCCGTTGCACAGGACCGCCCCGATCGGCGCCGCGCCCGTGATGCGCGCGACGTCGGCGGGCACCACGTTGCGGATGGAGGCGTCGCTCGAGCCGCGCACGTCGCAGGACTCGATCACGTCCCAGAGCGCGACGCCGTGGCGCAGCAGCAGCGCGCGCTTGGCCGCAATGTCACCGTCCGCCGGCGCGCCCTCCCCCAGCACCGCCGCCATGACCTGCCAGAAACGGTTGCGCGGGTTGCCGTAGTAGAAGCTGTTCTCGCGCGAGAGCACCGAGGGAAACGAGCCCAGCACGAGCACGCGGCTGCGCTCGTCGAAGACCGGGTCGAACCCGTGGGATATGCGCTGGTAGTCTGCCATGGGGCCATGGTAGCGCGCTCGGCACCGGTTTGCTACCATCCGCCGAGACGTCCCTGCGCGCTCGGCGAGTTTTCCCTGCCGCACGCCCGTCCGCGCGCCTAAGGTTTATCGTGTCGGGAACTCGCCTCGCCCCCGAGAGGAACCCCCATGCACGAGCTACCTTGCGACATCACGGACCCCTTGGGGCTGCACGTGCAGCTCGCAGTGCTGCTTGCCAGCGAGGCGGGACGGTGGCGCAGCCGCGTGACGCTGGAGCACGCGGGACGCACCGTGGATGCCAAGCAGGTGCTCGAGCTCATGATGCTCGGCGTGCGTCCGGGCGAGCACGTCGTCGTGCGCGTGGACGGCGCCGACGAGTCCACCGCCTCGCGCGCGATCGGCGACATCCTCAAGACGTTCTAGGGCATCCCGCGAACGCCGCGGGCCCACCCGCCGAAGAGCCGCGCCCTAGCCCCTGACCCGGGCCTCGAAGCGCTTGTAGATCGCCCCGCCCGCAGCCGCGAGGGCCACCGCCACGACGACCGACGCCGCCGCCACCCCGTAGTCGCCGCTCCCGAAGGCGGAGGCCGCGACCGTCGAGGTCACGATCGAGGGGATGCGCCCGAGCGTGGTGATGGCGAGCACGGCCGGGAAGCGCATGCTCGTGAGGCCGGCGAAGTACGTGAGGAAGTCCTTGGGCGTGCCGGGGATGAGAAACACGACGAGCATCACGAGCTCGAGCTTGCGCGTGTCGTGCAGCCAGGCAAAGCGGTCGAGGTGGCTGCGGTCGAAGAAGAGTCCCACGAGCGACCAGCCCCAGCGCCGCACCGCCCAGTAGATGACGCTCGATGCCGCGGCGCTCGCCGCCATGCACACGAGCGTCCCCTCGACAAAGCCAAAGGCATAGCCGGCGGCGAGCTCCACGGGCTCCCCCGGGAGAAACGCGAGGGCGATCTGCAGGGCGTTGACGCCGCCGACCGCAAGACGCGACAGCACGGCGTGGTCCGCCACGAAGGCGCGCACGGCGGCCGGGTCGGACGCCCATGCGTAGACCTCGGGCATCCACCGCGCACAGCACACGGCGAGCACCGCGGCCACCGCCACGAGCGCCGCGATCACGCGGGCGCGACGGCGCGCGAGGCTTGTCTCGTCGTGGTTCTTCTCGCCCATGCGCCTCCCTTCGTCACAGCCATTGTGCCATGGCCCCCGGACAAAAACCCACGCGGCCGCGCGTGCTTGCCGGATGCTTACATCCTGGCGACGTGCGCCAGCAGCGCCAGCTCGAGGCCGCCCAGCACAAGCGAGAACGCAAGGCAGCACAGAAGGATCGTCCGCTCGGATACCGTCTTTGACATGACCGCCTCCCGTCGCCCCGTCCGCCCGGTGGCGGCGCGCTGCCGAGTCATGAGCGCGGCCGCCCCGGGATGGTGACATTGTCCCAGGGGCGGCCGGGCGGGGCCATCGATTGCGCTTACGACCAGGTGACGGTTTGGTAAGGTGGCTGGCCGCGGCGAGCGGGCGCGGGACAGGGGCTAGCCGCGGATGACGGAGAGCGCGACGCGGACGGCCTCGTCCTCGTCGTCGGTGACCATCACGAGGTCGGGGTCGAGCGGCGAGATGTTGCCCGCCGCCGTCACGGTGCCCTCGAGCCACTCCATGAGGCCGTTCCAGTACTCGGAGCCGAAGAGCACCACGGGCACGCGCGTGACCTTGTGGGTCTGCACGAGCGTCAGCAGCTCGAAGGCCTCGTCGAGCGTGCCGAAGCCGCCCGGGAAGATGATGGCGCCGCTCGAGTACTTGACGAACATCGTCTTGCGCACGAAGAAATAGCGGAAGGTCATGCCCAGGTTGACCCACTTGTTGATGCCCTGCTCGTGCGGGAGCTCGATGCCCAGACCCACGGACTTGCCGCCCGCCTTGGCCGCGCCGCTGTTGGCCGCCTCCATGATGCCGGGGCCGCCGCCGGTGATCACGGCGACGCCCGCCTCGGCGAGCTTGCGGCCCACGTGACGCGCGGCGCGATACATCGGGTCGGTGCGCGACGTGCGGGCCGACCCAAAGACGGTCACGGCCGGCCCCAGCTCCGCGAGCGCGCCAAAGCCGTCGACGAACTCCGCCTGAATGCGCAGGACGCGCCACGGGTCCATGTGCAGCCAGTCGGTGGAGTCCTCCGGGGCGAGGAGGTTGCCGGTCGTGGTGTTGTCCGGGATCATCGGCCCGCGCAGGATGACGGGACCGCGGTGGTAGGTCGTGCCGAGGGGCTCGTCGTGCGGGGCGGTGGGGTCGGGGTGCTTCTCGGGACGCTTCTCGTCTGCCATGGTGTCTCCTTCTGTCGGGCGCCCTACGTTACACGCCCGACGTCAGCTGCGGGTAAGCCGCGCCATAGCCATTGTGTACCCATTTGCGCACGCGCCTGTCGTGCGAGGGCCCGGCGGAGCCGCCCGCGGGAGTCCGCCTCTCGCAAGCGCCTACCCCAGGCCGAGCGCCATCCCCACGAGACGCACGACAAGCGCCACCACCCACGCCACGCCGCACTGCATGGCGACGACCGCCCACATCATGCGCGTGCCCAGCTCGCCCTTCACGGCGGAGACCGCCGCCACGCACGGGGTGTACAGCAGCGTGAACGTCAGGAACGCAAAGGCCGTGAGCGGCGAGAAGAGCGTCGCCAGCCCCGCCGTGGAGCCGCCCATGAGCACCGTGAGCGTGGCCACGACGTTCTCCTTGGCGCCAAAGCCCGCGACGAGCGCGGCGGCAGCCATCCAGTTGCCAAAGCCGAGCGGGGCAAAGAGCGGCGCCAGCAGCGTCCCCAGCGCGGCGAGCATGCTCTGGGACTGGTCGGCGACCACGTTGAGCCGCACGTCAAAGGTCTGGAGGAACCAGATCACCACGCTCGCCACGAAGATGATCGTGAACGCCTTGGTGGCAAAGCCCTTGGCCTTGTCCCAGGCGAGGCGCGCCACGGTGCGGGGCGCGGGCATGCGGTAGTTGGGGAGCTCCATCACAAACGGCACCGGATCGCCCTTGAAGGCCGTGCCCTTGAGCACGAGCGCCACGAGGATGCCCACCACGATGCCCATGACGTAGAGCCCGATCATCACGAGCGGGGCCGCCTCCGGGAAGAACGCCGCCGAGAAGAGCGCGTAGACCGGCACCTTGGCCGAGCAGCTCATGAACGGCGTGAGCATGACCGTCATCTTGCGGTCGTGCTCGGAGGGCAGGGTGCGCGTGGCCATGATGGCCGGCACCGAGCAGCCAAAGCCGATGAGCATGGGCACGAAGCTTCGGCCGGAGAGACCCAGGCGCCGCAGCAACTTGTCCATCACAAAGGCCACGCGCGCCATGTAGCCGGAGTCCTCGAGAATCGAGAGCAAGATGAAGAGCACCACGATGATCGGCAGGAAGGAGAGCACCGAGCCCACGCCGGCAAAGACGCCGTCAATCACGAGGGAGTGCACCACGGGGTTGAGCCCAAAGGCCGTGAGCGCGGCGTCGACCTGTGCCGTCACCCATTCGATGCCCAGGGCGAGGAGGTCGGAGAGCCGCTGGCCGATGACGTCGAACGTGAGCCAGAAGACGAGCGCCATGATGCCGACGAACACCGGGATGGCGGTGTACTTGCCCGTGAGCACGCGGTCGGCCGCGACCGAGCGCGCGTGCTCGCGGCTCTCGTGCGGCTTGACCACGCACTCGGCGCAGACGCCCTCGATGAACGAAAAGCGCATGTCCGCCAGCGCCGCCATGCGGTCGCGGCCGCTCTCCCCCTCCATCTGGCTGATGATGTGCTCCACGGCGTCGAGCTCGTTTTGGTCCAGCCCGAGCGCGCCCATGACGAGGGAGTCGCCCTCGATGAGCTTGGTCGCGGCAAAGCGCACCGGGAGGCCGGCCGCGGCGGCGTGGTCCTCGATGATGTGGCAGATGCCGTGGATGCAGCGGTGCAGGGCGCCATGGTCTGGCCCGTCCGCCGCGCAGAAGTCGACGCGCCCCGGGTGCTCGCGGAAGCGCGCCACGTGCAGCACGTGCTCCACGAGCTCGGAGATGCCCTCCTCGCGCGCGGCGGAGATGGGCACCACGGGGATGCCGAGCGCCGCCTCGAGGCGGTTCACGCTCACCGTGCCGCCGTTGGCCGTGAGCTCGTCCATCATGTTGAGGGCGAGCACCATCGGACGGTCGAGCTCCATGAGCTGCAGCGTCAGGTAGAGGTTGCGCTCGATGTTGGTGGCGTCCACGATGTCGATGATCGCGTCCGGCCCCTCCTCGAGGATGAAGCGGCGCGAGACCACCTCCTCGCTCGTGTACGGCGAGAGCGAGTAGATGCCGGGCAGGTCCGTGACCGTGACCTCGGGATGTCCCTTGACCTGGCCGTCCTTACGGTCGACGGTGACGCCCGGAAAGTTGCCCACGTGCTGGTTCGCTCCCGTGAGCGCGTTGAAGAGGGTGGTCTTGCCGCAGTTCTGGTTGCCCGCGAGGGCAAGGCTCAGCGGGCGTCCCTCGGGGATGGCCTTGCCCGCCGCGCGCGGCGCGTACCTCTCGCCGATGGCGGGGTGCGGGGAGGCCTCCAGGCGCTCGCGGGTTCGCGGGGCGTCGTGCATGTCGTGCACCTGGGTGAGCGCGATGTGGGCGGCGTCGTCGCGACGCAGGGTGAGCTCGTAGCCGCGCAGGCGGATCTCGAGCGGGTCGCCCATCGGGGCGCGCTTCATCAGCGTGACCTCGACGCCGGGCGTGAGCCCCATGTCGAGGATGTGCTGGCGCAGCGAGGGCTCGTCGCAGTCGACCGACGCGACTACCGCGTCCTTGCCAATCTCGAGCTCGTCAAGGTTCATGCAGGTGGCCCCTCCCAATCGTTCGTCCGGACGTCATTGTACCCGAGGAGCGGCGTGCGGCACCATGTACCGCAGGGCGCCGGTGAGTTCGAGCGACCCGCGCCGCATAGCGCAAACGGGCCCGGGAGTCCCGGGCCCGTCTGATGAGGGGGTGCTATGCCACAGGACGCAAGCCCGCACTAGTCGTGATAGCCGCCGCGATCCCACTTCTCGATGAACTCATCGAAGAAGTGCGGATCGGCCTGAGCCTCGGCGTCGGCCTTGTTGACGGCGTCGATCTTGGCCACCAGGGCGTCACGCTCGGGCGTGGACTCGTACTCGGCCTCGAGGAAGGCGAGCATGATATCGGCCATGAGGAACTCACCGGTGATCTTGCCGCCGAAGCCGACGACGTTGGCGTTGAGCTCGCGGCGGGCGTACAGGGCGCTCGTCATGTCACGGACCAGGGCGCAGCGGGCGCCGGGAACCTTGTTCACCGAGTTGGTGATGCCGATGCCGGTGCCGCAGAGCACGACGCCCAGGTCGGCCTCGCCGGAGGCCACGGCCTCTCCCACGGCCTTGCCGTAGATGGGGTAGTGGGTGCGGGTGTGGCTGAACGTGCCGCAGTCCAGCACCTCGTAGCCGGCCTCCTCGAGGCGGTCGTGCAGGTAGGTCTTCTCGTCGGTGACGATGTGGTCGCAGCCGAGGGCGACGATCTTCTTGGTCATTTCTTGTCCCCCTTAGGCCATCTTGTTGAGCATGTCGACGCGGATCTGATGACGGCCGGCGGCGTAGTCGGCCTTCAGGAACTCACGGGCGATCTTCTTGGCGACCTCGGGGCCGACGACGCCGGAGCCCATGCAGACCATGCGGGCGTTGTTGTGCTCGCGGGTCATGTAGGCGCTGCGCTCGTCGGAGATGTTGGCGGCAACCATACCCTTCACGCGGGTGGCGGCGAGGTAGCTGCCCACGCCGTACTCGTCGAAGCAAAGACCCTGGGAACCCTCGTTCTCAAGCAGGTCCGCGGCGACCGCGCAGGCGGAGTCCACGAAGTCCGCGGCAGGGGTCTCGGACAGGTCCACGACCTCGTGGCCGTCCTCTATCAGCGTCTCCTTGACGAGTTCCTTGAGCGGCATGCCAGCCGCGTCAGAACCGATAACAACCCTCATGTTGCCCTCCTCCTTTTCCCATGACGCTCACGTTGCGCGTCATTGTGCCTATTCACATTATTCAACATAATCGAACACTTTCAATCATGCAAGAACTATTTCGAACTCACGTAATCTTCGAGGATATTCGTTCGAATCTTGCACTATCTACCGTTTACCGGCCTATTCATACCATCTATCCATCTCCATTCGTATAGCAAAGTGTTTACTTTTGTTGCTATGCTAGGCTGCGTTGTGCCCGGATGCTCTACGCATCTTTAATATCCACCAAAATGAGCACGTGCTCATTTAGAAAGGAGGAGCCTCGTGGCATCTAAAGAAGAAATCTCGATGATCGGTTTTGAAATCATCGCTTACGCGGGGGACGCCCAGACCGACCTGCTCACCGCATGCGAGAAGGCCAGCTCCGGTGACATCGCCGGGGCGCGCGAACTCCACGCCTCGGCGAAGCAGGCGCTCATCGACGCCCACAATGTCCAAACCCGGCTGCTTTCCCAAGAGGCGGGCGGCTGCGAAATGGACGTCACCTTCATCATGGTCCACGCCCAGGACACCCTCATGACCACCATGATGCTCGAGAAGCAGACCCGCTTCACCATAGACGCCTATGAGCGAATCGCCTCGCTCGAGGCGAAGCTCGCCTAGGCGGGCGCCAAGGTCCTATCGCCCCGGCACGGTCACACACGCTCACCCTGGGCTCGCGGCGAATCAAAACACTCCGAGCATCGCCCCAGGGTATGCGAGTCCGAGCGCGCTACGGTCTCACCGCGACCGTGGCGCGCTCGACTATTGCACCCGGAAGACGCACCGCCTCGACGCGCTCCTCCCCCGACATCTGGGCGAAGAAGTGGTCGAACGTCCTCTTTCCCCGCTCGCGCAGGTCAAATCGAACCGTGGTCAACGTGTTGTGCGGCACCACGCCTTGCAGGGAGTCGTCCACACCCACGACGCTCACGTCCTCGGGCACCCGACGCCCATGAGCCCTCAGGGCGGTCATCGCCCCCATCGCCATCTGGTCGTTGCCGACGTACAGCGCTGTCATGTCCTTGTCCTGCGCAAGCTTGACGCCAAGCTCATAACCGCTGTCCGCCGTCCAATCGCCGCGCAGGGGCTCGAGCCGCTCAAGCCCGGCATCGTCGAGGGCGTCGGCCCAGCCGCGCAGGCGGAAGTCGGCCGTGATCGAGCCCTCGGGTCCAGCGAGGTGCCTGATGTGCGCATGGCCGCGCTCCCGCAGATAGTCGACGACCATGCGCGAGCAGCCGTACTGATCGGAGTCTATCGTCGTGCAACGAGGATGCTCCTTCATCGAGATGATGATCGTGGGCAGGCCGGGCACGGGCTTGAACTCGTCGAAGTCCTCCACCGCGCGGTTGGTGTTGAAGATCATGCCGTCAACGGGAAGCTCCGCCAGGCGGCGCGCGACGTTGCGAAGGCGCACCGGCCCTCCCTCGTCGAACTCGACGAGCGTCACCGCGTAGCCGCAATCGCGCGCCGCGGAGACGATGCCGTCGAGAGTCGCCACGTTGCCGGCGCGGGTGATGTCGAACATGCACAGGCCTATGCAGCCGTACTTCCCGCCGCGCAGGGACCTGCCGGCGAAGCTTGGGTAGAAGCCGAGCTCATCCATGGCGTCCTCGACGCGCTTGCGTGTCTCCTCGACGACGCACGCCTGATTGTTCACCACGCGCGAGACCGTCTGGCGCGAGACGCCCGCCAAGCGCGCGACGTCCGCCATCGACACCGCGCGGGTTCCGCGCCGGCCCGCCGCCGCACCCGTCTCTCCTGCTACCGACCGCCCCACTCGGGCACCCCCCCCTCGACTTGTTCAAGATGCACTGGCCCACTCTATCATCATCGCCGCCGAGCGGCCAACGCCGCTCACGGACGATTTCACGCCCTTCACAGGCCGCCTCACGGCGGCTCGGTCGATTTCGCATGCCGTATGTTAACGTGCTCATTGTAGTTATGGGCACGTGCTCATTACGGGATCGCATCCGGGCAACAGGCCCGTCATGCAGCCGCCGCCCACCGCAGACACCTGTTTTCAGCTGGCTATTGACATCTGCGGAACAACCTGCCATGTGAACGGAGGATCCATGGAAAAACTCATCGCGCTCATCGAGAAGGGAAAGCCCTTCTTCAACGCCATCGCGCGCAACAAGTACCTCAAGGCGATTCGCGACGGCTTCATCTCCGTCATGCCCATCATCATCGTGTCGAGCGTCTTCCTGCTCGTCAGCGCCGTCCCCAACGTCTGGGGCTTCTACTGGCCCGCAGAGATCAACGACGTGCTCATGAAGGCCTACAACTACTCGATGGGCATCGTCGGCATCTGCGCAGCGGCCACCACGGCCAAGCACTTCTGCGATGCGCAAAACCGCGACCTGCCCAAGAACAACCAGATCAACTTCATCTCGGTCATGATCGCATCGCTCATCGGTTTTCTGCTGCTCTCCAGCGACGCCATCAGCTTCACGGATAACGGGGTCTCCATCTCCGGCCTCGCCAACGGCTACATGGGATCCAAGGGCCTGCTAACCGCCTTTATCTGCGCGTTCGCCACCGGCATCATCTACAAGTTCTTTATCAAGCGCAACATCACCATCAGGATGCCCGAACAGGTGCCGCCCAATATCTCCCAGACCTTCAAGGACATCATCCCCTTTGGCGTCTGCCTGGTCTTCTTCTGGGGCTTTGACTTTGCATTCCGCAACATCTTTGGCTTCTGTTTCGCCCAAGGCGTTATCCAGGTGTTCCAGCCGCTCTTCTCCGCGGCAGACGGCTATGTTGGCCTCGCCATCATCTACGGCGCCATGTCTCTCTTCTGGTTTGTAGGCGTCCACGGCCCCTCCATCATCGAGCCCGCAATCTCCGCCGCCCTCATCTCCAACCTCGAGCTCAACATGGCCATGTACCAGGCCGGCGAGCACGCAACCGCCGTCCTCACCAAACCGCTTCAGGATTTCGTCGTCGCCATGGGCGGCACTGGTGCCACGTTGGTGATCTGCTTCATGTTCGCCTTCCTCGCCAAGTCCAAAGAGATGCGCGCCGTGGGCCGTGCCTCAGCCGTACCGGTTTGCTTTGGCGTCAACGAACCGTTCCTCTTCGGCGCGCCCATGGTCTTGAACCCCATCTTCTTCATCCCCTTCATCTTCGCGCCCATCGCCAATATCTGGATCACCAAGTTCTTCATCGACGTCTTGGGTATGAACGGCTTCATGTTCAGCCTTCCCTGGACCACCCCCGCACCCGTTGGCATCGCCATGGGCCTGGGACTTCAGCCCCTTGCGTTCCTGCTCATCCCCGCCCTGCTGATTGTCGATTTCCTCATCTATTTCCCCTTCTTCAAGGTATACGACCGCGAGAAGTGCGCTGAAGAAGCCGAGGCCGATCAGGCTGAGGTCGCCCAGCGCGCCGCCCATAAGCAGGCTGCCATGAACGCCGCATTCCAGGGCAAGGCCGACACCGCAAGCGTCGCCACCGGTGCCGTCGCCAAGGCCGCTGCGAGCATGGCAGCAGAGAAAAAGCGTGCCGCCGGCCAGTCTATGGACGAAGAATCTGCGGGCAACGCCACCCCCGCTGCATCTGATAACGCCGTTGCCAGCGCCTCGTCCAGCACCATCGCCGCTGCGAGCGACCCCTATGCAGCGCTCAACGGTCGTCGCGTCCTTGTCCTGTGCCAGGGAGGCGGAACCTCCGGCCTGCTCGCCAACGCGCTGGCCAAAGCTGCCCGCGAGCACGGCATCGACCTTGAGACCGCAGCGGACGCTTACGGCAGCCATCTGGACATCATGCCGGACTTTGACCTTGTTATCCTGGCGCCCCAGGCAGCGTCCTACTTCGACGACCTCAAGGCCGACGGCGAGCGTATGGGCGTTGCCTGCTGCGTCACCCGCGGCAAGCAGTACATCGACCTCACCCGCGACGGCGAGGCATCGCTGGCATTTGTAGCCCAGCAGTTGGGCCTCTAGATCCCTGCACGTGCGACGGCGCGCTCGAATAGAGCCCCCCATTTCCGCGGTCCGGGGGCAGCACGCTCTACCGTCTTCTCCCGGACCGCCCCTAACCCCTTCAGCCCTAACAGCCCTTCAAACAAGATTGGATTCGCCATGAGCCACATGTCCCCCGCCGATACCTCCCAGCGCTTTCCCGACAGCTTTGTTTTTGGCGGCGCCACCGCCGCGTACCAAGTGGAGGGCGCCTGCCAAAGCCACGGCAAAGGCAAGGTCGCTTGGGACGACTACCTCGCCGAGCAGGGGCGTTTCTCACCCGAGCCCGCCTGCGATTTCTACAACCGCTACGACTCCGACCTTGAGCTGTGCGAGCGCTTTGGCATGAACGGCATCCGCGTGTCGATCGCCTGGAGCCGCATCTTCCCCGAGGGCGGCACCGGTCCGGTCAACGAAGAGGGCGTCCGGTTCTACCACGACCTCTTCGCCAGCTGCCGAGCCCACGGCGTCGAGCCCTACGTGACCCTCCATCACTTCGACTCCCCCGCCGCGCTCTATGCCGACGGCGACTTCCTCAACCCCGCCACCATCGACGCCTTCGAAGCCTACGCGCGCTATTGCTTTGAGGAGTTCCCCGAGGTCGCGAACTGGTTCACCTTCAACGAGATAGCGGCGGCGACCATCAATCGCTATGTCGAGGGCACCTGGCCCCTGGGAAAGAAGGTCTGCCTGCACGAGTGCCTCCAGGCCCAGCACAACATGATGCTCGCCCACGCGCGGGCGGTGCTCGCCTTCGAGGAGTGCGGCCATCCGGGCAAGATCGGCGTCATCCACGCACTCGAGTACAAGTATCCCTACGACCCCCGCAGCGCCGCGGATATCGAAGCCGCAGCCAACGACGACGTGCTGCAGAACCGCCTGCTGCTCGACGCCACCTTCCGCGGCGACTACGCGCCCGACACGCTCGCCCGCATCGAGGCGCTGTGCGCCGTGAGCGGCGGTACGTTCCGCGCCCCCGAGGGCGACCTCGCCATCATGCGGCGCGCCGCCCAGCTCAACGACTGCATGGGCATCAACTACTACCAGAGCCGCTTCCTCAAGGCCTATGACGGCGAAAACGACCTGCATCACAACGGCACGGGTGACAAGGGCACCGGCCGCTGGCGCGTTGCCGGCGTGGGCGAGCGCGCGCTGCGCCCCGGCATCCCCACCACGGATTGGGACTGGATCATCTACCCCAAGGGGCTCTTCGACCTCTTGATGGACATCTCCCTGCGCTACCCCAACTACAAGGAGCTCCTCGTCACCGAGAACGGCATGGGGCGCAAGGACGAGCTCGTGGACGGCGTGGTCGATGACTCCGAGCGCATCTCCTATGTCGAGGACCACCTGCGCTGGATCCTCAAGGCCGTTGAATGCGGCGTGAACGTCACCGGTTACTTCATGTGGAGCCTGCAAGACCAGTTCTCCTGGACCAACGGCTACAACAAGCGCTACGGGTTCTTCTACGTCGACTTCGAGACGCAGAAGCGCACGCCGAAGGCGAGCGCCTACTGGTTCAAGCGCATAGCCCAGACGGGACGACTGGCATAAAAAAAAACGCGCCGCCGAGAATCACCCTCTCGGCGGCGCACGCCGTTGGAATCAGCGGTATCAAGCGCGAGAAGCCCTACTTGAGGGCGTCCTCGAGCACTTTCTCCGCGCGGGCCTGGTGCTCCTTGGCTCGCACCTCGTCCTCGCGGTTCTCGTACTGGATCGCCAGCAACTGGCACAGGCGGAGCTCCTCGGCCTGCCGGGCGCCCTTCAAAGCGCCCTCCATCTCATCCACGCATGCCGAAGACCCGCACAGGAAAATGTCGTACGTCTCGCGACTGCCCTTGGCCAGGGCCTCCGAGCCGCTCACCTCTATGCGCCTGAGCATGTCGTGGGCCGCCTTCTTGTCCTCCACCTCGACATAGAAGCTGAACGCGCGGATCGCGAGGGCGAGCTCCTGCTTCTTGTTCATGCGCAGGGGCAGCATCCGCTCGATCACGCGGGTGGAATTCTCGTTGTCGCCGAGCGCGAGGTACGCGTTAAGGCTCATGTACAGGCGGTTGTACTCCGAGTACAGGGCCTTCGTGATTGGCTGGTCGAGCAGCGCCAAGCACGCATCGAAATCCCGCTCGCCCAGGTTATGCTCCAGGCGGGCGAACGTCGTGCGCTTCTTCACCTCGACGAAGATGAGCGCCGCGCCGGACACGATGAGACTGATCATGCCGATCGTCTTCATATCCATGATGCCCCCAACGCCCCGCCCCGCGAACCGAAAGGGGCGGGGCAACATGCCCCTTGACGGGATGACTTACCTATCGGTGCGCGTAACGCGGATGCTCGAGCACCTTCACGGGCGCGCGGCCAACGACCAGCTTCCCGTCCTCGACGTACCCCTCCTCACGGTCCTCGAGCTCGTCGATGAGCAGGCCGCACAGTTCCGCGATGTGCTCGGCGCAGGCGGGGTCGTCGATGAGACCACGCGTCTCCCGCGGGTCCTCGTCCAGATTGAAGTACTGCTCGGCGCCTGTCTGGGTGAACCACAGGTACTTATCGCGCTCGGTGACGATCCGCTGATTGGACTGATCGCGGTCGCGGCTCTGCTCGCCGTGCAGGTACGCGCGATCGAGCTTTTCGGCGCCGGCGAGCTCCTGCGCCAGCGACGACCCCTCGACCCCCTCGGGAATGGATAGCCCGCACAGATCGAACATGGTGGGCATGAGGCCCATGAGCTCGACGAGGCTCTCGCTCTTGCCGGTGGCGCGACCCCCGCCGGGCAGGGCGATGCCCACGGTCGGGACGTTGAGGAAGGCGGCCATGATGAAGCCGAGCAGCAGGAAGATCCGCATGTTCTTCTTCATCATCATGGCGAGGAGCATGGCCAGGCCGACGGCGGGCATCATGCCGCCGGCGGTGGAGAAGCCGGAGAGGACCCACGGAACCTGGTTCTGCAAGAAGTTCACGATATCCTCGATCACGAAGAATCCGATGCCGCGGCGATGAAGACCTCGGCATCATGGGCGATGGCGGCCGCGGTGCTGCCACCGCCCATGATGCCGAGGTCCGCGCCTACAATGGTGCCGGAGATGACATCCGGCTGAACATAGGCGCCGATGTTGTTGACGCCGAGCCACATGAGCTCCATGGTCACGCGGATCATGATGGCTGTCTTCATGTCACCGAGGATGATGCCGATGCCCACGGACGCCAGCAGGGGCTTACGGAAGCCCAGGTGAGGACCGAACTGGTCCCAGGTGCACAGGCCCGCCCAAATGGCGAGCAGAAGTGCCTGAAGCATACGCTCTACTTCCATATCCGCCCGCTCCGCTCGCGCTTCACGGGCACACCCCAGGCCCCTCTTGCCCAAAGCTGATTACCGGTGCCTAGTAATTCTTGAGGAGCTCGACCGCGGGGTCGTTGGGGACCTTGTCGGAAACGATGATCGCGGACTCGATGCCGTAGTCGGGAATCCAGGCGGTGGCGACCTGGCCGTTGACCAGGCGGTCATCGATGTCGACGAGCTTTAGTTCCATGAGGTTCTCCTTATCGTTCGCACTTGCCTTCTTTGCCGCATGGCTACCCCATCCCCTCACGCGGGCGTCGAGAGACGCGAGCTCCGCGCGGGCGATGTGTTGGGCGCGCGCCCTGTGGGGGCGTGGGCGCGTGCCCGGGATCGACGCGGTGTCCCTAGAGGTCGAGGTCGCACTCGGCATTGAGTTCCTCGTACGCCGTGCGCCTCTCCGCCACGAACGTCTCAAGGCTCTTCTCGGCGGTCGGACCGAGGGCGACGACGTCGGGCTGCTTGCCCGCGATCATCTCGATGGCGCCGAGGGCTGCTCGCGCGAACTCTCCATGGCTTGCGAGGATTACTCCGATGCGCATGCGCGGTACGTTCCCAAGCTCATGTTTGTTTAAAACGTTCTCCGTTGTTATATTCTGTGATATTATGATTCTCGATGTTTGCCGTATTATCAAGATTCGGATTTGCAGCAATACGATTAATCGCCCTTTTTACCAGCTCATTTATTATTTTCTATCCGTAAACGGTAGCTTTTTGCTAGTGAAAGATTTGTTCATATTGAGGCATACTTGTCAGATAGTTTGATGTTCGTTTTAATTAAAACGAACATCATTAATAACATTCTAGGAGGCACTGTGAAGTCCGAGCGGCATCAAGCTATCCTCAATCTCCTTGAGCGGCGCCATACGGTCTCCGTCAACGACATCGCCCATGAACTCGGCGTCTCGACCATGACCGTCCGTCGCGACCTCGCCGACCTCTCCGCGGAGGAGCTCGTCACCCGCATCCACGGAGGGGCCCAGCTTCCCCACAGCGCCCACGGGACCACCCTGTCGCGCATCCACAGCCCCGATGAGAAGCACCATCAGAACGTGCAGCAGAAGCGCGCCGTGGCCATGCTCGCCGCGCAACACGTCCATACGGGCGACTCGATTTTCATGGGCGGCGGCTCGATCCTCGAGATGATGTGCGAGTACCTGCCCAAGCGAGGCATCCGAGTGCTGACCAACAGCGCCCCCGTCTTCAGCCTGCTCGCCGACAACGCCGAGGTCGACCTCTACCTGATCGGCGGCACGTACCAGCCCAAGACCCGCGCCTTCATCCTACCAAGCAGCAACAGCGGGTTTTTCGGGCTCACCGCCTCCAAGGCGTTCGTCTCCGCGACCGGCATCTTCGACAACGAGGTGTTCGGCTCCCATATCGACGCCGCCACGGTCCTCGCCGACGCCCTGAATCGGGCCGATGAGCGATACATCGTCACCGATGACCAGAAAGTGGGCAGGCGCGATTACTACGCGTTCACTACCCTCGACCGCATAGACGCCGTGTTCACCAACCCCGACGCCACCCCGGAGCACCTCGAGGCGCTTCGATTCTGGACCAACGTCATCACCGGCTAACGCACGGGCGCTGCGTCCCCCACCGGCCATCGCCATCTGAAAGAAGTCTCCATGCTCAAAACCGAACGCCTGGAAAAGCTGCTCGAACTGTGCCACCAGCAGGGGTCGCTCTCCGTGAGGCAGGCCGCCCGCTCTTTCTGCATCTCCGAGATGACCGCGCGCCGCGACTTCGACGAGCTCGCGGCAGCCGGTCGCGTGATCCGCGAACATGGCGGAATCTGCCTGCCCAGCCCCCTGCAAGCGCCCCCGAGCGAGCTCCCGTATTTCGAGAAGCTCTCGATACGCCCGCGCGAGAAGCAGGACATCGCCCGTGCCGCGTGCTCGCTCATCAAGGAGAACGACACGGTCTTCCTGGGCCCGGGGTCGACCTGCGCATCGATCGCGCGCCTGCTGCCCGCGATCCCCCTGCGCGTGGTGACCAGCAGCCTAATCGCCTTCAACATCCTCCAGCGCAACCCCGCCATCGAGATCTTCATTCTGGGCGGGCAATACCGCAGCCGCTCCGGATCCCTCGTGGGCGCCGTCACGGAGGAGATGCTCGCCCCCATCGGGATCGACAAGTGCTTCATTGGCGCGAACGGCGTGAGCAACGGCGCCGCGTTCACATCCAATTTGGACGAGGGCCGGCTCCAGTCCCTCGCATGCGACCGCAGCGACGAGCGTTACCTCGTGTGCGATGCGGCCAAGATCGGGCTGCAGGACTTCTACAACTTCTGCAACCTTGAGCGCATCGACGCGCTCATCACCGATGCGAGCATCACACCAGAGCAGAGCACCCTCGTGGAGGGCTCCACCCGGCTCGTCGTCTCGTCGCATGACGAAGCATAGGCAGGCAGCCCACCCGGTTCGTCCCTGAAAGCGGAAAGGCCCCTGGCGCCACCCGCGTGCAACAATGTACCCGCATCTAAAACGCCCGACCGGCCACGCAAGATGGTCGATCGGGCATATCTGTCCGCGCCTTGCGGGTGCGCTATCGATGTAGGGTCGACGCGAAACCTACGCCGTGTAGACGCTCTCCCGAGTTTTGCAGCCGTATCGGATAAATAGCGCGCTATCGGCCCTGCTAGAGGGCCTTTTTCTTTGTGTCGATCATTATTGTTCCCGCAGGTCAGGGGCCGGATATGTACCTCAGGAAGTCAAAGAAGAACGGGCGCGTGTACCTCACGATCGTGGAGGCCTACCGCGACGAGCGCGGCAAGAACATGTCCCGCACCGTCGAGAGCCTCGGCTACGTCGACGACCTGGAGCGCTCCGGGATCGCCGACCCGATCGGGCACTTCACCGAGGAGTGCGCGAGGCGCAACGAGGCCAGGCGCGCCGGGACCGAGCCGGTGATCGTGAAGATCGGCCCCCTGCAGAGGATCGACAAGCGCGACGGGGAGGCCCGCGTCGAGCTCGGGGCGGCCGTGGTGGACGCCTACCTCAACCGGGACCTGGGGCTGTGGTCGTTCTTCGAGCGCAGGAGGACGGCGAGGAGGGTCTCCTTCGACCCCTACCGCGTGCTCGAGCTGCTGGTGTGGGACCGCATCGCCCACCCGTCGTCCAAGAAGGGCGCCTGGGAGGACAGGTCCGCCTTCCCGCGCAAGTGCCCCTTCTCGCTCGGCGACGTCTACCGCGCGCTCACCTACCTCGACGAGAGGCGCGGCGAGCTGGTCGCGCACGCGAACGCCTCGCTCGAGGCGGCGCGCGGCCCCCGGGACGCCCGCGTGCTCTACTACGACGTCACCAACTTCTTCTTCGAGGTCGAGGACGAGGACGGCTTCCGCATGCGCGGGGTCTCCAAGGAGCACCGGCCGAGCCCGATCGTGCAGATGGGGCTGTTCCTCGACGCCGACGGGATCCCGCTGGACTACGCGCTGTTCCCGGGGAACGCGCCCGACGTCGCGACGCTCGTGCCGGCGATGGAGGGGGCGGGCGTGCGGCTCGGGCCCGACAGCCCGGAGCGGGTCGTCGTGGTCGCCGACAAGGGCCTCAACGCCTCGGCGAACATCGCCCGCTGCATCCTGGACGGCAACGGCTACGTCTTCTCGCAGAGCGTGCGCAGGGCGGACGCCGGGCTCAGGTCCTGGGTGCTGGCCGACGAGGGCTACGCCTCGAACGAGGAGGGGACGCACAAGGTGAAGTCCCGCATCGGCGAGAAGGCGGTCTACGTCACCGGCGAGGACGGCCGCAGGAAGAGGGTCATGGTGCCCGTCAAGCAGGTGGCGTTCTGGTCCAGGGGCACGCGGAGAGGAGCCGCGCCGAGCGCGCCAAGGCGGTGGAGAAGAGCCTGCGCGCGATCGCGCGCGGCGACGCGGCGCGCGCCTACGAGAGGTCGAGCTCGCGCTACGCGAGGCCGGTGCCCGTGGACCCCGAGACCGGCGAGGTCGGCGCCACCGCCTGGGTCCTCGACGAGGCCCGGATCGCCGAGGACGCCCGCTGCGACGGGTACTGCTGCATCGTCACCTCCGAGCAGGACATGGCCGACGGGGAGGTCATCGACTGCTACCGGGGCCTGTGGAGGATCGAGGATTCGTTCCGCGTGGTCAAGGGGGAGATGGACGCGCGGCCGGTCTACGTGTCGACCGAGGCGCACATCCGCTCCCACTTCCTCGTGTGCTTCCTGGCGCTGCTCGTCATGCGCCTGATGCAGGCCGACGTCGGGCGGGCGACGGGGTCGAGGCCCTCGGCCGGCGCGGTGCAGGAGGCGCTCTCGGGCGTCGTTGGGCACCGCCTCGACGGGAACCACTGGATCTTCGACTACCGCACCGACCTGACCGACGCGCTCGGCGAGGCGGCAGGCATCGACCTGACGCGCCGGGTCGCGTCCAAGGGCAGGGTGCGCGAGATCATGGCGTCCGTGAGGAAACCGAGGAGCTGAGGCGTACCACGTCGTGAAAAGTCATCGCGGAGAGGGCGGTTCTCCCAGCTAGACGGTGGAGAACCGCCCTTTTCAGCTGCAAAAGTCAGATTGTACCCGAGGCGCGTCGAGCAAGGCGCAATCCCACGGCGCCTTTGGGAGGCCCGTCTGATGCAAAAACGACCTTCAATCCATATCGAGGCGGCGCGCCGGACAAAATCGCCCTTCGATCCATGGAAAAAGGCGGCCTTATCTTCGCGCAAGGTGAGAGAACTTTAATTCTGTTAGCTCTTGACTTATGCGTCAGAGCCGCGTCGCCTCAAAACGCCCCAAATCACATGGATCGAAGACAACTTTTGCTTTCGCGGGCAGCGAAAAATGGACTGAAGGTCGATTTTGCAGACGTGCGCGAGGCTCGAGCTACCCCCGGACCGCAAACGCGACGCCGAGCGCGCCCGGCCCGCAGTGCGAGGTGATGACGTTGCCCGTCTCGTACCACTCGATCTCCTCAAAGCCCAGGTCGTGCGCATGGTCGGTCGCGAGCGTCTGCACCTGGTCGGGCAGGCCGGGGCTCTTCACGAAGACGATGCGCGCCGGGTCGAAGTCCTCGCGCAGAACGAGATAGTCGATCAGCGCCACGGCGGCCGAGGACATGGAGCCGCGCAGCTTCTTGGTGGCGACGAGCTTGCCCTCGATGAGCTCCACGACGGGCTTGATCTTGAGCAGCGTCGCGCCGAGGAAGGCGGCGTTGGACAGACGCCCGCCGGCACGCAGGTAGCCGAGGTCGCCGGGAAGAAACGCCATGCGCACGCGCGACGCGAGACCCTGCGCGAAGGCGCGCGCCTCGTCGACGGAGGCCTCCGGGCGCTTCCCCACCCAGCGGCTCGTCTCACGCACCACGAGGCCCTGCCCGATGGTCACGTGACGGGTGTCGATGGCCGTCACGTAGTCGCGCCCGGCGGACGCCGCGAGCGCGGACTCCAGCGAGCAGGTGGTGGCGGCGGAGTACGCGAGATGCAGGATCTGCGCCGCAGGGTCCTGCTCGTGAATCCGATCAAAGGCGACCTGGAAGTCATGCGGGGTGCACCCGCTCGTCTTGGGCAGCACGCCGAGCTGACGGCATTGCTCGAGCATCTCGGCGGGCGAGATGGCGCCGTCGTCGATGGTCCGCTCGCCCAGGGAGACGTGCATCGGCACGAGCTCGATGCCCCGCTCGGCCGCCTCGGCGGCGGGGATGTCGCAGCCGGTCTCGGCGGTGATGACGATGTTGGCCATGTCGTTGGCTCCTCTCGGATCGTGCGCTCAGATATGCAAAGTGTAGCCGCGCCCGTCCCGGGCGCGCCCGAGCGGATCGCGCCTTTCGGCGAGCAGTCGTCCTCGCCCCGCTTTCCGCAGACACGACACAACTTGCCGTCCCAAATGTGCGAAGCTATATGGTCGCAGCGGAACAATCAGAGGGAAGGAGGTCCCGTGTATCTCGAGCGCATCAACGGTCCCGAGGACGTCAAGGCCCTCCCCTCCTCCGCGCTTCAGACGCTGTGCGACGAGATTCGCACGGCCATCATCGAGCGCTCCGCGCACGTCGGCGGGCACATGGGGCCCAACCTCGCCGTGGTCGAGCTCACGGTGGCGCTGCACCGCGTCTTCTCGACCCCGCGCGACAAGATCGTCTTCGACGTCTCGCACCAGACCTACGCGCACAAGATGCTCACGGGCCGCGCGCAGGCGTTTCTCGATCCCGCGCGCTACGAGGACGTCTCGGGCTTTTCCAACCCCGGGGAGTCCGAGCACGACCTCTTTGCCATGGGCCACACCTCGACCTCGGTGAGCCTGGCGTGCGGTCTGGCCAGCGCGCGTGACCTCGCGAGCGAGAGGTACGACGTGGTCGCCGTGATCGGCGACGGCTCGCTCTCGGGCGGGCTCGCCTTCGAGGGGCTCGACAACGCGGCCGCCCTCGGCAGCGGCATCATCGTCGTGGTCAACGACAACGAGTGGTCCATCGCGCCCAACCACGGCGGCATCTACCGCAACCTCGCGGAGCTGCGCGCCACGGGCGGACGGGCGGAGCGCAACGTCTTCCGCTCGCTCGGCTTTGACTACCGCTACCTCGAGAACGGGCACGACGTCGCCGCGCTCGAGGCCGCCCTCGCGGAGCTGCGCGGGTGCGAGCACCCCGTGGTCCTGCACGTGCACACCGAGAAGGGCCGCGGCTACGCCCCCGCGCTGGCCGACCCCGAGACCTGGCACCATGCGGCGCCCTTCGACGTGCAGACCGGCCTGCCCGCCGTCCCCGGCGCGAGCGTCGACTACGCGCGCATCACCGGCGAGTTCCTCGTGGGGCACATGGAGGCGGACCAGCGACTCGTGGCCGTGAGCGCTGCGACCCCCTACATCATGGGCTTCACGCCCGAGATGCGCGAGCGCGCCGGAAGGCGCTTCGTCGACGTGGGCATCGCCGAGGAGCACGCCGTCACCTACGTGACGGGCCTCGCCCGCGCGGGCGCCCATCCCGTCCTCGGCGTCTACGCCACCTTCCTCCAGCGCGCCTACGACGAGCTCTGGCACGACCTGTGCCTCAACGCCGGTCTCGCCCCCGCGACCATCCTGGTCTTCGGGGCGTCCGCGTACGGCACGACCGACGCCACGCACCTCGGCTTCTTTGACATCCCCATGCTCGGCGCCATGCCGGGCCTGACCTACCTCGCCCCCACCTGTCGCGAGGAGTACCTCGACATGCTCTCCTGGGCGCTCGCCTACGAGGACGGCCCCGTCGCCATCCGCGTCCCGGTGGCGGACGTCACGTCGCGTCCCGACTTCGAGCGCCCCGAGGGCGGCTATGCACGCGGCTGGGAGGTCGCGCGTCGCGGCTGCGACGTGGCGCTGCTCGCCCTGGGCGACCTCTTCCCGCTGGGCGAGAAGATCGCGGACGCCCTGGCCGCGCGCGGGGTGCGGGCGACGCTCGTGAACCCGCGCCTGGCGACGACCGCCGACGAGGACCTGCTCGGACGGCTTGCCGCGGGGCACCGAGTCATCGTCACGCTCGAGGACGGCATCCTCGAGGGCGGCTTCGGGGAGCGCGTGGCGCGCGCCCTCGCCTGCGATGACGTGCGTGTGCGCTGCTACGGCCTGCCGCACGCCTTCGTGGACCGCTATCAGCCCGACGAGCTCCTCGCCCGCTGCGGCATGACCGTCGAGGGCGTCGTATCAGACGTCCTCGCGCTGCTCGAGGCCTGAGGCGCCCCCTACTCCACCGCGTCGGGCTCGACGGCATCATCCTTCTCGCTGGCCGCCTGGGCCTCCTCCGCAGCCGCGCGGGCCTCCGCGAACTTGTCCCGCATGGTGGGGTTTTTCCACGTGAGCTTGCGAATGGTAAGCTCGTCGGCCTTCTTGTTGGCCAGACGCAGCTGGTTCTCCGACGAGGTGAGGTTGTCCTTGACCTTCTGGAGGTGCTGGATGGTCTTGTCGATCTCGTCGATCGCGGACTGGAACTTGCGGCTCGCGGCCTCGTAGTTTCTGCCGAACTTGTCCTTGAAGTCCTCGAGCGCGTCCTCGAAGCGCGTGATGTCGATGTTTTGCTGCCGGATGTCCGCGAGCTCTCGCCGATAGTCATGGGCGTTCTCCGCGGCGTTGCGCAGCAGCGTGATCATGGGGATGAAGAACTGCGGACGGATCACGTACATCTTCTCGTACTCGTAGGAGACGTCGACGATGCCGGCGTTGTAGAGCTCGCTCTCGGGCTCGAGCGTCGAGACGAGCACCGCGTACTCGCAGCCCTTGTTGCGACGGTCCTGGTCGAGCTTCTTGAAGAAGTCAGCGTTTCTGTGGCGGCTGCGGGCGGCCGAGGCGTCCTCCTCGCTCTTCATCTCGAACATGATCGAGACGATCTCCACGCCCTCAGGATCTGCCTCCCGGAAGACGTAGTCGCCCTTGGAGCCGCCGACGACCTCGTTGTCCTTGTGGAACTCCGCGCCCCGAAACCCCGTGGCGCGCCAGCGGTTGAACTCCATCTCGCAGTGCTGCTCGAGGGTCTCGCCGATGAGCTTGGTCGTGAGGCGCGAGCGCTGGTTGCGCAGGCGCTCGATCTCGTCCTCGCGGTCGCGGATGGTCTGGTCCTTGTGTGCCGCCTGCTCGACGAGCTGCTGGCGCAGCGACGCCTCGACCTGCTCGCGCTCGAGCCTCGCCGCGCTCACCTGCCCCTCGAGCTCGACGATCTTGCGGTCCTGCTCGCCGGTGGCCTCGCTGACCGCAAGCGCCTTCTCGGTCGCGAACGCGGACTCGCGGGCCGCGAGCTGCGCCTCGAGCGCCGAGATGCGCTGCTGGGAGGCGGCGAGGCGCTCGGAGAGGTCCTTCTCCGCCGTGGCGCGGGCCAGGGCGAGGGCGTCCTGGCCGCGATCGAGCTCGGCGCGCAGCCGGGCGAGCTCGGCGTCCTTTTTCGCCATGTGGCGCTCGGCATCCTGGCGCTCGCGGGCGACCGCGGCGTCCACGGCGCTCGCGCGCTCGCGCTCGGCGAGCTGCTCGCGGGCCTCGAGCTCCTTTTGGAACTCGGCGTCGCGCACCTGGCGCACGATCTGCGCGTACTCCGTCTCGTCGACCCGGAAGACCTCGCCGCAGTGCGGGCACTTGATCTCTGCCATCGCTTCCCCCCGTTCTTCTCGTCTCCCCTAGGGTACCCGTACGAGCGGACAAGAATTGCCGAGAAGTTCCGCACACCTTCCCGTCACGCGCGAAGAAAGGGCCCGCGGCGCAGCTTTCGCTTCGTCGCGGGCCCCGAGTCGCCTCTGGCAAACGGATGGCGTCGGCTCCGAGCTAGCGGCCGCCGAAGGGGTTCATCTGCTGATACTGCTCATAGAGGTTGATGAGGTCCTCGAGCGAGACGTCCTGCCCGTTGACGTTGACGGTCTGGTTCTGCTGCTCCTGCTGCTCCTGGAGCGCCTCGTCGGAGCCCAGCGTCACGTCGAAGGCCATCTCCTCGCTGCCGCGCATGACGGTCACCGACACGGTCTCGCCCTCGCTGTGGGAGCGCACGGCCAGGATCGCGGTGTCCGCGGAGGTGACGTCGGTGTCGCCGATCTTGGTGATGACGTCGCCCGCCTCGATGCCCGCCGCGGCGGCAGGGCCGCCCTCGGCGACCTCGACGACGTAGGCGCCCTGATCGACGGCGAGGTTGTTGCGGAAGGCGTTCTGCGCGTTCACGGTCTGCATCGTGAGGCCGATGTAGGCGTGGGTGACGTCCTCGCCGGCGATGATCTTGTCGGCGATCTCGGTGGCGTAGTCGCTCGGGATGGCGTAGCCGATGCCCGCGAAGCTCTCGGTGTCAGAGGAGTAGAGCGTGCAGATGCCCACGAGCTGGCCCTCGTCGTTCACGAGCGCGCCGCCGGAGTTGCCCGGGTTGATCGTGGCATCGGTCTGGATGAGGTTGGTGTAGAGGGTGTTGCCCGACGAGCCCTCGAGCAGCGTGTTGCGCGAGAGCGCCGAGACGATGCCCTGGGAGACCGAGTTCTCGAGGCCGAAGGGGCTGCCCACGCTCATGACCCAGTCACCCACCTGAAGATCTGCGGAGCTGCCCACCTCGATGGGGGTGACCTCGGCGTCGCCGAAGTCGGCGTGGATCACCGCGACGTCGCTCGAGGCGTCGGTGCCCACGAGCGTGGCCTCGTAGCTCTTGCCGTCGAGGGTGACCGAGATCGACTCCGCGCCCTCGATGACGTGGTTGTTGGTGATGATGTTGCCGTTGGTGTCGTAGATGACGCCCGACCCCATGCCCTCGCCCTGCGCCGTGGTGCTGTAGACGGTGACCACGGAGGGCAGCGCCTTGGCGGCCACGGCGTTGGCGACGGTGAGGTCCTCGTCGGCCGGGTCGATGGTGACCTGCTGTCCGGAGCTGCCGCCGGTGACGACGGTCGTGTTGCCGACCACGCCGCCCGCATAGAGCGCCCCGGTGAGCGCGCCCGCGCCGATCACGCCGCCGAGCAGGCCGGCCACGACGGCCCGCAGCAGCGGGCGGGGCTTCTTGGGGGTCTCGGGCTGCGGGTCCTGCGGGGCGACCCCGGGCTCGTCGTCCTTCTCGGCGTGCGCGGCGCGTGGCGCGTCATTGGCGAGGTCGGCGCCGGGGATGGGAGGGCGTCGGGTGGTGCGCTGCTCGTCCGCGTCCTGCGGACCCTGACCGAAGCTGTTGTTCTCGCCGTACGGATAGTCGCTCATGATCTTTCCCTCTCTCGTGCAGAAGCGTCCTGCAAGGGACGGGCTCAACTTGGGGCCACGAGGAATGTACCCGCTTCAGGACGTCAAAAACGGACGTGCCGGAGAAGACCACCTCCCCGGCACGATGCTTTCCGTTTCCTTAAAACGACGCGAGAAGAACAGGCACGCGACCCTTCTCACTAGACGCGGAAGAGGTACCCCACGCCGCGGATGGTGACGATGTGGCTCGCCACCTGCGGGCCGACCTTGGAGCGGACGCGGCGGATGTGGACGTCCACGGTGCGCGTGCCGCCGCAGTACTCGAAGCCCCAGACGCGGTGCAGCAGCGTCTCGCGCGAGTAGGCGCGCGAGGGGTGCGTGGCCAGGAAGGACAGCAGCGAGTACTCCATGAGCGTGAGGTCCACGGGCTTGTCATCGATGTAGACCTGGTAGGTGGCCAGGTTGATCGTCATGTTGTCCACGGTCACGAGGTCGGCCGGCGCGCTCTCCTCGCCCGGCCACAGAAGCAGCGTGCAGCGCAGCTCAAACTCGGCGGAGCCGGCGTTGGAGAGGATGAAGTCGTTCTTGCCCTGGGTGGGCATGTGCAGGGTGGCGAGCTTGTCCGGGTCCTGGACGAGCAGCATCGGGATGAAGCCGTTCTCCTGGACGAAGGAGTCGACGGCGTTCAGGATGTCCTGGCTCATGCCCTCGCCGTCCAGAATCACGAGGTCGAACTCGTGACCGGAGGAGACGGCCTGCGAGAAGGTCTCCTCGCTCGCGAGGGCGATGGAGACGTCGATCGCGTGCGAGAGCTCCCGCATGCGATCGTGCAGCCGCGTGGTGGCAGAAACGAGCAGGATGTTCTTGTGGTGCATCCTATGTCCTCCCGGATGATGCGCACATGTATTGAAAAAGATTAGCACAACGCCCCCGCACGAAACGGGGGCGTTGTCAGAACTCCGTAAACGAGCCGCAGCTCGGAAACGGTCCCGAGACGGCGGTTAACACGTCGGAAACGATATGTTTCAAACCAACCGCAGGTGAGAGGCACCGCCGGGAGCGCGCCGCTAGTCGATGCTGCCGAGGAACTCCGCGGTGCGCGGGTTCTCGGGATGGTCGAAGACGCGCTCGGGCAGGCCCTGCTCCACGACCACGCCGTCCTCCATGAAGACCACGCGGTCCGCGACGTCGCGGGCGAAGCCCATCTCGTGGGTGACCACGATCATGGTCATGCCGGAGTTCTCCGCGAGGTCGCGCATGACGTCGAGGACGCCGCGCACCAGCTCGGGGTCGAGGGCGGAGGTGGGCTCGTCGAAGAGCAGCACGCCCGGGTGCATGGCCACGGCGCGCGCGATGGCGACGCGCTGCTGCTGGCCGCCGGAGAGCTGGGCGGGCTTGAAGTCGGCGCGGTCGGCAAGGCCCACGGCGGCGAGCTGCTTGAGGGCCTCGGCCTCGGCCTCGGCGCGGTCCTTCTTGAGCACCTTTGTCTGGCCGATCATGACGTTTTCCTTGGCCGTGAGGTGCGGGAAGAGGTTGAACTGCTGGAAGACCATGCCCACGTCGCGGCGGAGCTTGTTGACCTCGGCCGCGCTCTTGTTGGTGATCTCGTCGTCCTCGATGAGGATGTGGCCGGCGCTCGGCGTCTCGAGCAGGTTGATGCAGCGCAGCATCGTGGACTTGCCCGAGCCCGAGGGGCCGAGAACCACGACGACCTCGCCGGGCCAGACGTTGAGGTTCACGTCCTTGAGCACGAGCGTGTCGTCGAAGCTCTTGTTGAGGTGCTCGATGCGCACGATCGGGTGCTCGCCGGGCGTGAAGTGGTGCTTCGTGAGGCCCTGGTCGGCCTCGTAGGCGATGGCCGCGGCCTCGTCGGCGGGAAGTGCGGGCGGGACCTCGATGGCCGGGGCGCGGTGACGCAGCTTAGCAGACATCGGCGGCCTCCTTCATCTGAGCGGCGGCATTGTCGGCCACGTCGGCGCGACGCTTGGGGCGCGGGCCGCCTCCGCGCTCGGAGCGGGCGATGTTCTCCTCGACGATGCCCACGACCTTGATCAGCGGCAGCGTGACGATGAGATAGAAGATGCCGGCGGCCACGTAGGGCGTGATGTTGCCCGTTACGGTAGTGAGGTTCTTGGAGAACATCATGAGCTCCATGACGCCCACCGAGGAGAGCAGCGACGTGTCCTTGAAGGCGGTGATGAAGTCGCTCGTCACCGTGGGGATCACGCGGCGCACGGTCTGCGGCAGGATGATGGTGAACATCGTCTGCACGTAGTTCATGCCGAGCGAGCTCGCGGCCTCGTACTGGCCCTGCGGGATCGACTGGATGCCCGCGCGGAAGATCTCGGCGAGGTAGGCCGAGGAGTTGATGGCCATGACGATGATGCCCAGGAGGTTGTTGTCGATGTTGATGTTGAGCATCGGCAGGCCGAAGAACATGATGTAGATCTGCAGGAAGAGCGGCGTCCCGCGCAGCACGTTGATGTAGACCACCGCGATGGCGCGCAGGATGCGCCACTTGGAGATCTTGAGCATCGCGAAGAGCAGGCCCAGCGCGATGGCAAACGGGTAGGCCGCCACCACGATGCCCAGGCATAGGACCCAGCCCGGCGCAAGCGACGAGAAGGACGTCACGAGCAGCTGGGGCTTGAGGAACATGCCGAGGAACTGGTTGGAGTTCCAGACCTCCACCCACGGCTGCTCGTCGAGCCAGTTGACGACCGACTGCAGCGGCGTGTTGGCGATGGTCTCGATGGGCTTGGAGTCCGCGAGCTTCTGCTCGGCGCCGCCGCTCACGTAGGTGCCGGAGACGACGCACTCCCCGCCCTCGGAGGGGAACTGCATGTTGGTGATCTCGAGGCGCAGCAGCGACCCCTCGGGAATTGCCTGGTCAAAGCTCACCGTGATGGAGCTGCCGGCGGGCGTCGCCTCGCCAGTGACGTCCATGCGCTTGAGGCCCTCGAGGGCGGTGATGCGCGTGGTGGAGCCGTCAAAGGTGGACCCCTCGGGCAGGCTCAGCGTGACCGAGGTGACCTCCTCGCCGGGCTCGACCGTTCCCTCCCAAGTGAGGCGCGTGTCCATGCCGCCGATGACGCCGTCGCCGCCGTCCTCGTTGGGGCGAGCGGTGGCCTTCTCGGTGGTGAGCGCCTGGGCGGTCAGCGGCGTCGCGAGCGTCGTCGCAAAGACGCCCGTCAGCGCCAGGGCGAGGGCAACGAGGAGCGCCCCCCGTCTGTGCTGCATGCTTCCTCCGTTTCGTGCGGGCGGCGTGGCAATTTGACAATCTCGTCAGGTTAAATTGTCACATCCATGCGATGTGACAATTTAACCTGACGAGATTGTCAAATTGCCACGCCGCACCCCGCTCGTTCTTCTCGCCTAGACCTCGGTGGTGCCGAACCACTTCTGCTTGAGCTCGTCCATCGTGCCGTCCTCCTCGATCTGGGCGAGGGCGTCGTTGATGGCGTCCTTGAGGCCCGGGTTGTCGTAGGAGACGGCGATGCCGTACTGCTCGCCGGTGGGAATCTCCTCGACGACCTCGAGGTCGGAGAAGGACTCGGCGATCATGTTCTGGGCGACGGGCAGGTCGATGACCATGGCCTTGTAGAGGCCCGTGGAGACGCCCATCATGCCGGCCGTGACGTCGGCCAGCGGCACGCAGGTGGCGTTGGGCAGGTTCTCCTCGATCCAGGAGTTGCCGGTGGTGCCGGTCTGGCAGGCGACCTGCACGCCCTCGGCGTCGAGGGTCTCGGAGGTCTCGCCGGAGCCGGCGAGCGCGACGATGCCCTGGTTGGAGTTGAGGTAGGGGTCTGAGAAGTCGACCTCCTCGAGGCGGGTGTCGTCGATGGTCATGCCGGCGATGGAGATGTCTGCCTTGCCGCCCTGGGCGATGGTGGGAACCAGGGTGTCGAAGGCCTGGTTGGGCAGCCACTCGCAGGTGAGGCCGAGCTTCTCGGCGATGGCGTTGGAGAGGTCCACGTCAAAGCCCACGGTCACGCCGTCCTCGTCGATGTACTCGAACGGGGCGAAGCCGAGCTCGGCCACGTTGGTGAGCACGCCCTCCTTCACGAGGGTGTAGGAGGCCTCCTCGGCGGTCTCGTCGGTCGTCTGGGCGTCGTCGGCGGGCTGCTCGGAGCCGTTGCAGCCGGCGAGCAGCACGGTGCCGGCGAGGCCGAGGGTGGCGACGAAGTTGCGCCTGTTCATGTTGGTCATTTCAGTTCCTCCCGATTGGTGTCAAAGGTGCAATGAGACAAAGGGGCTGCCCCCTCGTATCGCCTAGAGCTCGGCGCCGAGCCACTTGACCTCGAGCTCGGAGATGTAGCCCTCCTCCTCGAGCTCGGCCAGGGCGCCGTTGATGGCCTCGGTGAGGCCGGGGTTGTCCTTGTTGACGGCGATGCCGTACTGCTCGCCCGTGGGGATCTCGATGGCCACCGCGCAGTCGGTGAACGAGTTGGAGCAGAGGTAGGTCATCACGGGCAGGTCCGCCACCGCGGCAGCGTAGAGGCCGGTCTGCACGCCGGTCACCGCCACGACGGGGTCGTCGAGCGCCACGATCTCGGCATCTGCCAGGTTCTCCTCGGCCCAGGACGCGCCGGTCGTGCCCGCCTGGACGGCGATCTTGGTGCCCTCGACGTTGAGGTCGTCTTCGGTCACGTCGGCGTTCGCCGCGAGCGTCACGAGGCCCTGGTTGGAGTCCATGTAGGAGTCGGTGAAGTCCACCTGCTCCATGCGGGCGTCGGTGATTGTGATGTTGGAGACGCCCACGTCGGCCTTGCCGCCCTGCTCGATGAGCGGGACGATGGTGTCGAACTTCATCGCGGGCAGGACCTCGCACTCCAGGCCCAGCTTGTCGGCGATGGCGTTGATGAGGTCGATCTCAAAGCCCTGGGCCTCGCCGGTCTTCTCGTCCACGAAGTCGAGCGGGGCGTTGGCCAGGTCGGAGGCAACGGTGATCGTGCCGTCCTCGACGAGGGTGTAGGCGGCCTCGGAGGCGTCACCGGTGGTGGGGGCGTCCGTCTGCCCTCCCCCGCTGCATCCCGAAATCGACAGGGCCAGCGCGCAGGCGACCGCGAGGCCGCCCGCAAAACGGCAGGAGAGCTTCATGTCAGGGTTCCTTCCCCCATAGCTTCGGCGCGTGGTCACGCCCTTTCCCGACGGTGGCACGGGTCTTCCCGTGTCAGGGCGCATGCCCCGTCCGTCGCCGAGTGTTCAGTTTCGCCCTTGGCGGGGGCGTTTTTCAGGCACAGGACGTTTCTTAACAGGATTGACACGTATCTGCCGAGAAGAACGGTGGGGCCAGGAAGCCGGCTTGCCGAGAAGAGCAAGCCGCCCGAGGCCGTGAGGCCCCGGGCGGCGCGTCCTTCTCGTCTGGCCTGATCGGCTAGAAGCCGCCGTAGTAGTGCTCGCGCTCCCAGTCGGTGACGGCGGTGCAGTACTCGTACCACTCCGCGCGCTTCTCACGCACGAGGTAGTCGAAGATGTGGTCGCCGAGGACCTCGCGCATGAGCTCGGAGGACTCGAAGCGGTCGACGGCCTCGCCGAGGGTGTGCGGCAGGCGCTCGCCGCCCGCGGCCTCCTCCGGCAGGGGCAGGCCCTCTTCGATGCCCTTGAGGCCGGCGGCGATCGTCGCGGCGAGGGCGAGGTAGGGGTTGGCCGTGGGGTCGGGGCTGCGCAGCTCGATGCGGGTGGCGATGTGCTTGCCGGGCTTGTGCGCGGGGATGCGCACGAGCGCGGAGCGGTTCTTGCGGCCCCAGGTGGCGTGCGTGGGGACCTCGCCGGTGGAGATGAAGCGCTTGTAGGAGTTCACGGTGGGGTTGGTGACGAGCGTGAACTCGGGCGCGTACTTGAGGATGCCGGCGATGTAGTGCTGCGCGAGCTCGGAGAGATGCGCCTCATGCTCCTCCTTGGGCGCCCAGAAGAGGTTCTCGCCGTCGTGGTCGAGCAGGGACTGGTAGAGGAACATCGCGGAACCCGGCGCCGTGGTGATGGGCTTGGGCATGAACGAGGCGTACATGCCCTGGGTGGAGGCCTCCTGCTTGATGACCAGGCGCGCCGTCATGATGTTGTCGGCGCAGCTCACGGCCTCGGTGAAGCGCAGCTCGACGCCGTTTTGGGAGGGGCCTGCGGCGTGATAGGAGTACTGCACCGGGATCGACATCTTCTCGAGGGTGAGCGTGGTCTGGCGGCGCAGGTCGTTGGCCGTGTCCATGGGCGTGAGGTCAAAGTAGCCGGCGTTGTCCAGCGGCACGGGGTCGAGGTCGTTGTCGAAGTAGAAGTACTCCATCTTGGGACCCACGTTGGGGACAAAGCCCTGCTCCTCGGCGCGGGTGAACACGTTCTTGAGGCAGCGGCGCGGGTCGCCCTCGAAGGGCTCGCGGGCGGGCGTGTAGACGTCGCAGAAGACGCGCGCCACGCCGGACTCGCTGGGACGCCACGGCAGCAGCGCAAAGGTGCTGGGGTCCGGGAAGGCGAGCATGTCCGACTCCTCGAGCGAGGCAAAGCCGTCGACGGCCGAGCCGTCGAAGCCGATGCCCTCCTCGAACGCCTCCTCGAGCTCCTCGGGCGAAATCGCAAACGACTTCAGGTTTCCAAGAACGTCCGAGAACCAGAGCCTCACGAAGCGGATGTCGCGCTTCTCGACGGTCCTCAGGACGAAGTCGATGTCCTTCTCGCTGCTCATCTGTGGCGTACCTCCCCGGTCAACCGGCTAGGGGTTACATACGGCATATGACAGCGTCTCATATGAGTGTTTCGCCGTTGTTTCACGAGGGGCGGGTTGACGATCGCGCCGGGTTGACAATCGCGTCAGGTTATATTGTCAACCCTCTGGGAGGGTTGACAATATAACCTGACGCGATTGTCAACCCGGCGCGATCGTCAACCCTCGGGCGGGCGCGGGCCGAGGCTCTTCTCGACGTTTCTGAGCATGTCACGCGCGGCGGGGCAGGGAGCTCCCGTCTCATGCGCCGAGCACGACCCCCTGCTGCCGCAGGAGGAGCACTCGCCGGCCTTGCCGCGGACGACGGAGCGCACCGCGAGGGCGAGAAGAACGGCGACCACCGCGATGACTATGACGTCCGTCAGGCCCATGGCATTCCTCCGGTTGGCGGGAAACTTCGATGTTAACCGTAGGTAACTATACCCATTGCGTCATACTATACATGTTGGGCGGCACCGGCCGCACAAACTCCGCATCAAGAAGGGACGTGTCTCCAATGAACGACGATCAGACCATGCAGCTTGTCATCGTCCGCCACGGCGAGTCCGAGTGGAACAAGCTCAACCTCTTCACCGGCTGGACCGACGTTGACCTCACCGACACCGGTCGCGAAGAGGCCCACGCGGGCGGCAAGGCCCTCAAGGAGGCCGGCTACGACTTCGACGTCTGCTACACCTCGCTTCTCAAGCGCGCCATCCACACGCTCAACTGCGTGCTCGACGAGCTCGACCGCAACTGGCTGCCCGTCCACAAGGCCTGGCAGCTCAACGAGCGTCACTACGGCGCCCTCCAGGGCCTGAACAAGGCCGACGCCGCCGCCGAGCACGGCGAGGACCAGGTCAAGATCTGGCGCCGCTCCTTCGACGTCTGCCCGCCCGCCCTCGAGCCCGGCGACGAGCGCGACCCGCACGTCCTCGAGATGTTCCGCGACGTTCCCAAGGAGGACCTCCCCTACACCGAGTGCCTCAAGGACACCATCGCCCGCGCCTGGCCGTACTTTGAGCAGGAGATCAAGCCGCAGATGGAGGCCGGCAAGCGCGTGCTGATCGCCGCCCACGGCAACTCCCTGCGCGCCCTCGTCATGCAGTTCGAGAAGCTGACCCCCGAGCAGATCCTCGAGGTCAACATCCCGACCGGCGTGCCGTGCGCCTACACCTTCGACAAGGACTGGAACGTCGTCGACAAGCACTACATCGGCGACCCCGCCACCATCGAGGCCAAGATCAACGCCGTCGCCAACCAGGGCAAGGCAAAGAAGTAAGAAGCGTTCGTCTCTGAACGCGAAGGGGAAGGCCCCGGGTTTCCTACAAGAAGTGCGCTGCGCGGAACTTCTCTCCGGAAACCCGGGGCCTTCCGCGTCTCAAGCCGCAAATCGCCAACAACCAGGAAAACCAAAGTATAAGAGTTGCGCCACCTGCCGTGAGGGGGTGGCAGGTGGCGCTGGGGTCGCCGTGCGCGACGGGGAGAGGGGCCGTCGCTCGGGCAGGGTTAAACGATGCGGTGCCGGAATCGAGTCGCGTTCTTCTCGGCACGTTGTTAGAATAAGTTAACTTAGGTTAATTCCGCACGAGGCTGGGCATCGTCACAGGTTCTCCATAAGTTAGCAAGGTCTTACTATTGTCACCCCAGCGCGACGTCGAGAACCATCATCACGACGAAGCCGACGATGAAGCCGAGCGTGCCGACGTTGGAGTGCTCGCCGAGGTGAGCCTCGGGGATGAGCTCCTCCACCACCACGTAGATCATCGCGCCGGCGGCGAACGCCAGGAGCCACGGCATGTACGGGGAGATCCAGCCGCTCGCAAGCACCACGGCGACCCCGAAGATCGGCTCGACGATGCCGGAGAGGCTGCCCGCGAGAAACGCGCGGCGACGGCTCATGCCCTCGCGCGCAAGCGGCAGCGAGATCGCCGCGCCCTCCGGGAAGTTCTGAAGCCCGATGCCCGCGGCAAGCGCGAACGCCATGCCGAGGTAGGTCTCCCCCGCCGCCCCGGCCGATTGCGCGGCCATCGCAAAGAGCAGACCGACGGACATGCCCTCGGGGATGTTGTGCAGCGTCACGGCCGAGACGAGCAGCGTCGTGCGCTTCCAGCCCGAGGGCACGCCCTCCGGCTCCTCGGAGCCCGCGTGCAGGTGCGGGAGGAGCGTGTCGAGGGCCATCAAAAAGGCGACGCCAAGAAGAAAGCCGCCCGCAGCCGGCAGCCAGCCCGGCACGCCCTGGCCCTCGGCCTGCTCGATCGCGGGGTTGAGCAGCGACCACACGCTTGCCGCCACCATGACGCCCGCGGCGAAGCCAAGAAAGATGTGGTGCATGAGCTTGCGCTCGGAGCGAAAGAAGAACACGACGGCGGAGCCGGCCGTGGTCATGAGCCACGTGAAGCCGCAGCCGAGCGCGGCCCACGTCAGCGCCTGGGGTACGTTTTCGAACATGGGGCGTCCCTTCCTCCTCTGGGCTCTTCCCGGAGTATACCCACGTCTCGCCCGCCCCTGATGCGGCAGAAAAAGGGGGCGGACCTCCCGGTCCGCCCCCCGAGGAAAACCGCTTGCGAAGGCGCTACGCCACGTAGGTCTTGAGGCGCAGGACGCCGTCCCACGGATAGTCGTAGTAGCTGCGGACGCAGATCTCTCGACCGGTCTGGTCGCCGGGCTGGCCGCCCGTGGCGGTGCCGAACTCGTTGCCGGAGGCGTGCGCCATCATGCCGTCGCCGAGATAGATCGCCGTGTGATAGGTCTCGTTGAGGAGGATGTCGCCGCGAACGAGCTCGGAGGGGTCGGAGATCCACACAAACTCATAGGTCGTGAGCGAGTAGCGCATGTCGCCGGTGTAGGTGGCCCAGCCGGTCTCGAGGCCCGCCTCGCGCAGGCAAGTGATGACGAGCGAGGAGCAGTCGTAGTCGCCCTTCTCGCCCCAGCGCCAGACCTGGTCGTAGCCGTGGGAGTCGTCCTCGGCGTAGGCGATGATGCTCTTGATGTAGCTGTTGACCGTGTCGGCGTACGCGGACTGGTCGGGCGTAAGGACGCCGTCGTTGTTGGCCATGCACCACTCGCCCGTGTAGTGGTCGTGCTCGATGACCCAGGCGTGGCCGTTGCGGCGGACGTAGCCCTGCTCGCTCTCGCCGTAGTAGTTGTTGCCGTCAACGTTGAAGACGCCCGTGAGCGCGGCGAAGAAGCCGTCCCAGTAGTCGAGCTCGTCGATCCAGTAGCGTTGGAGGACGCCGCCGTCGTACTCGCCGGTCACGACCCAGCCGGGGGTCGAGAGGAGCACGCCGTCGTTGTTGCCGAGAAGCACGTGCGTGCTGTCCCAGACGTCCTTGCCGCGCAGGACGTAGCCGTCGCCGAAGAGGCCGTAGTAGTTGTTGCCGTCGACAGTGAACAGGCCGGTCTTGGCGGTGTGGGTCTCGGGGTCGACGTAGTAGCGCTGCATGACGCCGCCGTCGTAGGCGCCGGTCACGAGCCAGCCGCCGCTCTCGACGACGCCGTCGTTGTTGGCGAGCACCACGTCACCGTCGGTCTGCGCCTTGCCGCGCACGACGTAGCCCTGGTCGGTGACGTAGTGGCCGTAGCCGCCGCTCTCCGAGTAGCCGCGGTGGATGGCGTGGTCGGCCTCCACGTAGTAGCGCTGCAGCTCGCCGCCCGTGAACTCGCCCGTGACGGTCCAGCCGGGATCGAGCAGGCGGCCGTCGTTGTTGGCGATGTAGATGAGGTCGCCGGCGTAGTAGATGCCGCGCAGGACCCAGCCGTAGTCGTCGCGGACGTAGCCCCAGCCGTCGGCGCCGGCGTCGAACAGGCCGCTCTGCAGCTTCTCGCCGTTGACCACCCAGTAGCGCTGGAGGCCCTGGCCGTCGTGGTCGTCGACGACCCAGCCGGTGTAGGGGCGCGGGGTGCCGTCGGGGTTGGTCACGCCGTCCCAGTAGGAGTTGCCGGTCCAGCCGACCGCGGGGAGCACGGGGGCGTTCAGCGAGACGGAGTCGTCGTCGGCCGTGGCCTCGTCGTCGGTGACGGCCTCGTCGGCGTCGGTGACGGCATCGGCGGCGGCGGTCTCGTCGGCTGCGACCTCGTCGACGACAACGGCGAGCCCGTCATCGGTGACGGTCTCGCCGGTGACCGGAGCGTCGGTCGTGGGCTCGGCCTCGTCGGCAACCGGGCTCTCGACCGGGGCGTCGCCGTCGGGAAGACCCTGCTCGGGAAGGGCGTCGTCGGACGTCACGCCCTCGTCGGCGCCAGGCTCGATGACGGGCATCTCGATCTCGGTCTCCGTGGCGGGCGCCTCCGGGGCGTCACTCACGTCGGTCTGTGCCTCGGTCACGACCGCCGGCGGCAGGTCCTTCTCGCCTGCCGGAACGGAAGTCTCGGGGCCGTCCGTCGCGTCCTGTGCCGCGATGACAGAGACTTCCGGGGTCTCCGTCACGGTCAGTGACGCGAGGTCGTCCGCCAGAGCCGCGCCGGGCGCAACCGCAAGCGCCAGCCCCAGTCCGGCGGCGACAGCCACCGCACGCATCTTGAACCTCATGGGTCCTCCTGCCATCAGATTATTCACACCAAGCTGAAAGTGTACTCCTTTGCACCGACATGGACGAAAGGTTCAAAGGGCGCGCCGCCGGCACATTCGGCCGACGGCGCGCCGTCTGTAAATTGGGGACAGTCCCCAATTCGCATATGTTAGTTGGGGACTGTCCCCAATTTGCAGAAACTTATGCGAGCTGCGCGAGAACCTTCTCGTCTGTCCGCTCGGTCTTGGGCATCGGGCGGACGATCTGGAAGACCATGCCCGCGAGCAGCGCAAACGCGACCACCGTCCACACGCCGAAGTTCCCCAGCGCGAAGAGCTCCCAGAGCTGGTTGATGATCAGTCCCACGCACCAGGCAAAGACGCACTGGTAGCCGATCGCGAACCAGAACCACTTGGGGCTGTCCATCTGGCGACGGATGGTACCGATGGCGGCGAAGCACGGCGCGTCGAGCATGTTGAACGCCACGAACGCGCACATCGCACCCGCGTGCATGACGCCCGCGCCGTCGGTGAACATAGCCGCGAAGGCCTGCCACATGACCGGGTCGCCCTCGGTGGCCTCGCCCAGGCCGAAGATCGTGCCAAAGGTGGAGACCAGGTTCTCCTTGGCGATGAGAGCGTTGATGGAAGCGGCGGTCGCCTGCCAGCTGTCGGCGCCGAGCGGCGCGAAGATCCATGCGATGGCGCCGGCCACGATGGCGAGCAGCGAGTAGTCGGCGCTGTACTCGGGAGCGCCCGGCAGCGAGGCGAGGAAGCCGAAGGAGCCGTCGCCGCCCTCCCACGAGGCAAAGCCAAAGCTGGAGAGGAACCACACGACCACGCACGCGGCAAAGATGATCGTCGCCGCCTTCTTGAGGTACGCGGAGATACGCTCCCACACGTGCAGCCACCAGCTCTTGAGCGCGGGCAGGTGGTAGTCGGGCAGCTCCATCACAAAGGGGGCGGGCTCGCCGGCGAACATCTTGGTCTTCTTGAGCATGAGCGCAGAGACGACGATGGCGGCAAGGCCGAGGAAGTAGAACATCGGGGCCACCCACCAGGCGTCAGCGCCGCCCACGAGCACGCCCATCACGAGGGCGATGATCGGGGTCTTGGCGCCGCACGGGATCATGGTGGTGAGCATGGCCGTCATGCGACGGTCCTTCTCGTTCTCGATGGTCTTGGTGGCCATGACGCCGGGGACGCCGCAGCCGGACGAGATGAGAAACGGAATGAAGCTCTTGCCCGAGAGGCCAAAGCGGCGGAACAGCCGGTCCATGACAAAGGCCACGCGGCTCATGTAGCCGCAGTCCTCGAGGAACGCGAGCATCATGAACAGCACGAGCATCTGCGGGATGAAGCCCAGGACCGAGCCCACGCCGCCCACGATGCCGTCGAGCACGAGCGAGCTCACCATGTCAGAGGCGCCCGCCGCGGTGAGCCAGCCCTCGACCACCGCGGGAATCGACGGGATCGCCATGCCAAAGAGCTCCCAGCCCTCGCCGAAGACCTCGTCGTTGGCCCAGACGGTTCCCCAGTCGCCCACCGTCGAGACCGCGATGTAGTACACGACGAACATGACCGCCACAAAGATGGGCAGGCCCAGCACGCGGCTGGTCACGACCTTGTCGATCCTCTCGGACAGGCTGAGCTTCTTGGGCGCCTTCTTGACGCAGGAGGCCATGACCTCGCCGATCCAGTCGTAGCGGTCTGAGGTGATGATGGACTCGGCGTCGTCGCCGCGGCTCTTCTCGACGGCCTGCACGATCTTCTCGGCCTGGTTGAGCTGCGCGGAGCTGAGGTGCAGGGCCTTCACGGCCTCGGCATCACGCTCGAAGACCTTGACCGAGTACCAGCGCACGAGGTTGGCGTCGCAGCTTCCGGAGACGATGGCCGCGATCTTGCCGAGCGCGTCCTCCACCTCGGGCGAGAAGCACGGCGCGCCCGGCTGGACCGCGCCTGCCCGGCCTGCCGCCACGGCCTTGTTGACCAGCGCGTCGAGGTTGGTCTTGCGCAGCGCGGAGACCTCGACCACGGGCACGCCGAGGCGATCGGACAGGGCGGCGGTGTCGATGACGTCGCCCCGCTCCTTGAGCAGGTCGCACATGTTGAGGCCCACGACCACGGGACGACCGGCCTCGAGAAGCTGGGTGGTGAGGTAGAGGTTGCGCTCGAGGTTGGTGACGTCAACGAGGTCAATCACGGCGTCGGGACGCTCCCCCACGAGATAGTCGCGCGAGACGACCTCCTCGGGCGTGTAGGGCGAGAGCGAGTAGATGCCGGGCAGGTCGACGAAGGTCACGTCACGATTGGCGCGCCAGGCTGCCTGCTTCTTCTCGACGGTGACGCCGGGCCAGTTGCCCACATACCCGTTGGAGCCCGTGAGCTCGTTGAACAGCGTGGTCTTGCCGCAGTTTGGGTTTCCTGCGAGACCGATGGTGGTTTCAGCCATACCTTCCCTTTCCAAGTTAACCAATTGCTACTCGTCTGGTGCCAATTGTTAGATTAGACTAACTTATGCGCGCGAGAAAACGGCCGTCGCCGGCCGAGCTTGTCAACTTGACAATGTCGTCAGGTTACTTTGTCAACTTTGTCAACGTGTCACGCCACATCCGTCACCTCAACGAGCGCGGCCTCGTCCTTGCGGATCGAGAGCTCGTACCCACGCACCGTTATCTCGATTGGGTCGCCCAGCGGCGCGACCTTGCGCACGTGGACGGCAGTCCCCTTGGTGAGTCCCATGTCCATGATGCGACGCTTGAGGGCACCGGCCCCCAAAAGCTTGGACACAACGGCACTCTCCCCCACCTTCACGTCCTTAAGAGTTGGCATGCGCCTTCCTTTCTTCCCTGCTCAAAAGCGACGGTTACTTTTGAGCGCTAGAGCGACACGGTGATACGGCTGGCCATGGATCGGTTGAGCGCGAGGCGGGCGCCCTTCACGCTCACGATGACGTCGCCCGCGGCACGCGAGATGACCTTGACCTCAGAGCCTTCGACAAAGCCCAGCTCGGCGAGATGCTGTCTCAGCTCCGCGTCCCCGCGGATGCCGGCGACGTGAGCCTTCTCGTCGGGGCCGACCATCGCCAACGGCAACTGGGCGGATGATGCCATGAGGCCTCCTTCGTTGTTAGCTTCAGTTGACTTGCCCATGAGTAATATAGGGCTTACTTCTGTGAAGGCAAGTGCCGTTCGCCGATTGAGTTACATGCGGGAAACTTTACTCCGATGGGGCCACCCTCTTGCCGCGCATGCAAAACCAGAGGCGCTTGCGGCGTCACCGGTAACGCCCGCCGAGTCGAGCGTTCCCCCGCCGACGCCGAGGGGAAGATCTTGCCCAAGGGCGTAGGAGGGAGCGGCATGGACAAAGACCTGGACGACTTCACGGTGACCGGAGAGAAGGGCTTCAAGCTGGAAGACTTCCCGACCACCCTGAGGGTGGACCCGGAGAAGAGGCCCGAATACGAGCTTCGGCTCGCCGAGAACAAGGCTCGCATCGAGGAACTGCAGGACCGGCTCTACGCGGAGGCGCGCGAGAGCGTCATCGTGATCTTGCAGGCAATGGACGCTGCGGGCAAGGACTCGACCATTCGCCACGTCTTGGGTGGCGTCAACCCCACGGGCATCGACGTGCGAAGCTTCAAGCAGCCCACGAGCGTGGACCGCGCGCACGGCTTTCTCTGGCGGAGCTTTGGAGCGCTGCCGGAACGCGGCAAGATCGCGGTCTTCAACCGCTCCTACTACGAGGAGTGCCTGGTCGTGCGCGTCCACGGACTCTGGCGCGACTATCAGCTGCCCCGTCGCTGCACGGAGATGAGCGAGAGGCGCTACTTCGAGGAGCGCTTCGAGGACATCCGCGGCTTCGAGCGCTATCTGTGGCGCACCGGCAACCGCATCGTGAAGATCTTCCTCAACGTGAGCGCGGACAAGCAGCGCGAGCGCTTCCTCGAGCGCATCGACGACGAGGCCAAGAACTGGAAGTTCTCCGAGAGCGACCTCTCGGAGCGCATGGAATGGGACGAGTATCAGAGCGCCTACGAGGACATGATCGCCGGAACCGCCACCGGGAAGGCCCCCTGGTACGTGATCCCGGCTGATCAGAAGTGGGTCGCGCGCGTCCTGGTCTCGGAGGCGATCCTGGATGTGCTCGAGAAGATAGACCCGTGCTACCCCGAGCTCCCCCGCAGGGCGCGCGAGCGACTCGCCGACTGCCGACGCGCGCTCACGGACGGCCCCGCGGCGGACGTGGACCACGACGACTAGCTGCTCGGGCCCAGGCGCAGGCTCGGGCACAGGCTCGGGCTCGGGCTCGGGCGCAGACGCGCACCGGAGCCCGATCACCCCGTGTTCTGCAGGCCGGCCGCCACGCCGGAGACGGTGCAGAGGATGAGATAGGTGAGCCGCTCGCGCTCTTCCGGTGTGAGGTCGCCCGAGCGCAGGCGGCGCAGGGCGAGCGCCTGGGTCACGGAGAGGACGTTCACGAAGGGCAGGCGCATGCGGATCACCGGGCCGAGCACGCGACGGTGCTGCAGCGGCCACTCGTCCCCCACGATGGCGAGCACCCAGCGGCGCGTGAGCTCCATCTCCTCGAGCACCTTCGTCGCAAGATCGTCGCGGTCGCCGAGCGCGAGGTAGAGCCGCGCGATGCGCTCGTCGACCTTTGAGAGCGACATCTCGACGTTGTCGACGAAGGTGGTGAACAGCGGCCACTCCGCGTAGGCGGCGCGCAGGCGCTCGAGATCCCCCACCCGCTCGCACGCGCTGCCCAGGCCATACCATGCGGCCAGGTTCACGCGCGCCTGGCTCCACGAGAAGATCCACGGGATGGTGCGCAGGTCGTCAAGGGACTTTGCGCCGAGCCCGCGCTTGGCGGGGCGACTGCCGATGGGCATGAGGCCGACCTCAGCGAGCGGCGTGCAGCTCGAGAACCACTCGGCAAAGCCGTCGGTGTGCAGCAGGTCAAGGTAGCGCTCGCGGGATGCCGCGTCGAGCTCGGCGGCGAGCGGGGCGTACCTCTCGGTGGTCTCGGTGTTGACCCACTCGATCGAGGGGGCCGACTGCAGCAGCGTGGCGCCCACGACCGACTCAACGTGGCGACGCGCCAGCGTGGGGTCGCCGTAGCGGGCAAAGATGACCTCGCCCTGCTCCGTGAGCTTGAAGCAGCAGTTCACCGAGCCCTTGGGCTGGGAGAGCACCGCGCGGTTGGCCGGGCCGCCACCGCGCCCGACGGCGCCGCCGCGACCGTGCATGAGCACGAGGTCGATGCTGTTCTCGTCCGCCCAGCGCGCGATCGCGGCCTGCGTGGCGTGAAGGACGAGGGTGGCGGAGGTGGGGCCGGCGTCCTTGGAGGAGTCCGAGTAGCCGAGCATGACCTCGAGCCTGCGCCCGGTCTGGTCGAGCCGACGCTGGACCTCGGGCAGCGCGATCATGGCGTCGAGCGTGGCCACGGCGTTCTCGAGGTCCTCGACCTGCTCGAACAGCGGCACCACGTCGAGCACCGGGACGTCCGCCTCGTGCGCGAAGGCAAGGTGCGCCAGACGGTAGACGTTGGCCACGTCCTCGGCGGACTTGGTGAACGAGATGATGTAGCGCCGGGCGGCGTCGACCCCGTTGCGCCGCTGGATCTGCGCGATGGCGCGGAAGGTGTCGAGGACCTCACGGGTCATGGGCTCGAGCTCGCCGCGCTCACCCCACCGGCCGTGCTCCTCGATGTCCGCGAGCGCGCGGCGGTGCACGAGCGAGTGCTGGCGGAACTCCATCTCGACGAGGTGGAAGCCAAAGGTCTGCGCCTGCCAGATGAGGCGCTGAACCGGGCCGTAGGCGGTGCGGACCGCGCCCGCGCGCGCAAGCGACGACTGAACGACGTACAGGTCAGAGATGTAGTCGTCCGCGCACGCATACATGACGTCAGCCGTGCGGTCAACGGTCGCACGCAGGCGCTCGGCGATGACCAGCATCGCGGCGCGGTGCAGCTCGCTGGCAGAGATACCAAGGGCCCGGGCCGTGAGCGCCTCGCTCATCTCGACCTGGTGGCTCCAGAGGTTCACGAGCGCGTCGGAGGGCGGCGTGGAGACGGCGTCGAGCGTGAGGTTGCGCCCGCAGGTCTCCGTGGCCTCGGCGAGGCGCGCCAGCACATGTCCGCGGAACTTCTCGGCGACCTGGCGGCTCACCTTGGCGGTGACGTTGGGGTTGCCGTCGCGGTCGGAGCCGATCCAGCTGCCCGGGTGGAAGAACGCCGGGCACACGGGCGGGACGGTCCCGGCCTTCTCGCCGAGCTCCCAGTCGTCGAAGCGGCGATAGACGTCGGGCACCATGTCAAAGAGGGTGCTGTCGAAGATGTCGACGATCGTGTCGGCCTCCTCGACGGGAGTCGGCTTCTTGTGCGCGATCGGCGACGTCCTGAAGAGCGCGTCGATCTCCTGCAGCAGGCGCCGCTCGTTCTCCGCGAGCGCCACGCCCGAGAGCCCGGAGCGCGCCGCGAGCAGCTCGGAGATGCGCCGGATCTTGCCCTCGACGGCGCGACGGCGCGCCTCGGTGGGATGCGCCGTGAAGACCGGGCGGAACTCCAGGCGCTGCAGCAGGGCGATCGCGCGGCCGCGGCCGCACTCCTCCACGAGCTGGCGATACGCGACAGTGATGTCGTTGATGGGGTCGGCGGGCTCGGCGGTGTCCACCGCCGCCTCGCGGGCCCGCAGCGACCCGACGCGATAGTTCTCCTCGCAGATGTTGGCGAGGTGGAAGTAGGCCACGAAGGCGCGCATCAGCAGCGTGGTCGAGCGCTCGTCGAGCCCGTCGATGATGCGCTCGAGCTCGGAGAAGGCCGCGCGCTCGTCGTCGGTCTCGGAGGCCTCGTCGGCGCTCGCGCGAACGGCGTCGGCGAGAAGGACGTCGAAGGTGGCGCGCAGCGACGGGTCGAACTCCTCGAGCACCTTGCGCACGAGGCGCAAGAACAGCGCCATGTTGTCGGCGATGCTCTCGGGGACGTTGAGGGCGGGGATAATAGCCGATTCGCGATCGGCGGTCAGGTTCTTCTCGGCCAACGTTGCTCCTTGTACGGGTGTGCGGTCGACTTCTAGAAGATACCCCGCGATCCTGCCTTCGACCAAGACCCCACGGACAAGAAACGCATAGTTCACGTACGTCGGCGGGACGCGTCCGGCGAGACGGCTGGACTACAATGCTTGGGTGCACCTTTGGAGGGAGACTGCCCCTATGCCCGAAAACCCGCTCAAGCGCCTCATGAACCGTCGCGTGGTCGCCGTGGTCCGGCCTGCAAGCCGCTCCGCCAAGACGCCGCGCTACGGCGTGGAGACCCGCAGGCGCCGCGAGCGAAAGCCGCGGGCAGACCGACAGCCCGGCCCGCTCGCGCGCGCGGTGAACGACTGGTGGAACCGCCTCATCGGCGCCGTCTTTGGCGGCAAGCTCTCCGAGCAGACCGAGCAGTACCTCGCCCACCAGACCACGCGCGACTACGTGTGCAACACCGCCGGCCAGGCCGCCTGGGGCATGCTCTTCCCGGTGCTCACGATGGTCGCCACCTGGCTCGTGGGCGCCGAGCAGGCCGGCCTTTTCTCCATGGCCTTCACCGTGGGAACGCTCCTTTTGTTCCTGGCCAACTACGGCGTGCGCACCTACCAGGTCTCCGACCTCGACGAGATGCGCTCCTTCCTGGACTACCAGATCCAGCGCTTTCTCACCTGCGCCGCCATGCTGCTGGTGGGATGGCTGTGGTGCCGCTTCCGCGGCTATGACGCGCAGATGTTTGCCGTCTGCATGGGCGTGCTCGTCTTTCGCGCGGTGGACGGCCTGGCCGACGTCTACGAGGGGCGCCTGCAGCAGAAGGACAAGCTCTACCTGGCGGGACTCTCGCAGGCCGCGCGCTGCGTGCTCGGCCTCGTGGCGTTCTCGGTGATCTTGTTCATCACGCGGAGCCTGCCCGTGGCGAGCTTTGCCATGGCGGTGGGCGGCGTGGCGTCGCTTCTGCTGCTCACGGTGCCGCTCGCCTTCTTTGAGACCGAGAAGAGCCTCCCGGCCACGGCCCGCGGCATCCGCGACCTCTTCGTGGAGTGCTTCCCGCTGTTTTTGGCGCTGTTCCTCTACAACCTCATCGACTCGGTGCCCAAGTTCGCGATGGAGGGCGCCCTCTCCTACGACAACCAGCTCTACTACAACGCGCTCTACTTCCCCGCGCACTCGATCCTCATGGTGGCGGGCTTCATCTACAAGCCCCAGCTCGTGCGCCTGGCGCGCATCTGGGACGACCCCGAGAAGCACCGTCGCTTCGACCTCGTGGTACTCGCGATGGTGGGTGTGATCGCGCTGATCACCGGGGCGATGGCGCTGTTCATGGCCTGGCTCGGCATACCCCTGATGAGCCTCATGTACGGGCTGGACTTCGAGCAGTTCCGCGGGCTCGCGCTCGTGATGGTGGGCACGGGCGGCGTCTGCGCGTGCATCGACTTCCTCTACCAGATCGTCACCGTGCTGCGCGCGCAGGGTGAGGTGTCGAGGCTCTACCTGATCGCGTTTGCCTTTGCGGTGCCGGTGTCGATGCTGCTCGTGAACTTCGCGGGGCTGGCGGGCGCCGTGGTGGGCTCGCTCGTCTCGATGGCGATCCTGCTCGTGCTGCTGGTCATGGAGTACTGCGCCATTCGCCGGCGCATGAGCCGGGGCTACTAGCGCCGTCCGCCCTTCGCGGGGCGCTTGCGCACGGAGTAGCCAAAGCTCCCGATGCGCCGTCCCAGCTCGAAGTACTCGCCGTGGCTGTAGGCCGTGAGGCCGGCGCGCGCGAGGTCGAGCCGCCCGCGCTCGTCGAGCAGGGCGTCCTCGACCTGCACGGCCGTGACGTCAGCGAGAAACAGGTGGTGGCTCCCCAGCTCCAGCACGTCACGCACGCGGCACTCGATGCTCACCGGCGACTCCTCGATGGCGGGCGCCAGCTCGAGCGTCGTTGCCGGAGCGGGCGTGAGGCGGCACTCCGCCCACTTGTCAAAGTCGCGTCCGGAGCGCACGCCGCACCAGTCGCAGGCGCGCTGCAGCCGCGCGGTCACGAGGTTCACCACGAACTCATCGGACTCGCGCACGATGTGGTAGCTGTGGCGCTCCGGCCGCAGCGAGATGGAGAGCATCGGCGGGTTGGTGCAGACGGTCCCCGCCCACGCCACCGTGACGATGTCCTTCTCGCCCGCCGCGTTTGCGCAGCTCACCATCACCGCGGGCAGCGGGTAGAGCATGTTGCCGCCCGCCCAGGTCTGCTTTGCCATGTGTCCTCCGATCGCGGTCCTGGGGCAGAGTGTACCCGAGCGCACCTCGCACGTCGCACAAATCAGAGGGGAAATCCCCCGCCAAAATGTGCGACGTGCGAGGTCGGCCAAAGTACCTCACGACAGCGAAGCCAGCTGCCCGCCCAGACGTGTCCCCAGCCAGACCGCGGCGAGGCACGTGCTAACGTTGAGCAGAACGTTTGCCGCCGCGCCGGGGAGGTTTCCCGCCTCGGCCATCTGCAGCGTCTCGTTGGAGAAGGTCGAGAACGTGGAGAGGCCGCCGCAGAGCCCCACCGTGAGGGCGAGCCGCGCGGGCTCGGGCAGCGGCGAGACCGCGTGCGCCCCGCTGATCAGGCCAATGACCAGGCCCGCGGCCACGTTGGCCACGAAGGTCCCCGCCGGGAGCCCCGGCAGCCACGCCGAGAGCATGCGGCCCAGGCCCCAGCGTGCGACGCTGCCGACGGCGCCTCCCGTTGCGACGGCAATCAGCTCAAGCATGGAAGGTTTCCTCCCTTGGTGGCCCCGGAGGTGAGGGTATGTACACCCCACCGCTCCAGGGCATTTGCATTTCCGCAGGTCAAAGGCTTGGCGAGAAGAACGGGCGGGTCGGAGAAGCGTACATACCCTCCGGGGTGAGCCGGAGGCGGGGCCGGGCCAACCGAAGCCGAAGCCCCGGCCCCACCCCACCCTAGTCCAGCTCCTTCGCGCCCGTCCAGAGCTGCCAGTACTCGCCGCGCTGCGCGAGCAGCTCCTCGTGCGTGCCGCGCTCCACGATCCGCCCGTGCTCGAGCACCATGATCGCGTCGGCGTTGCGCACCGTGGAGAGCCGGTGCGCGATCACGAAGACCGTGCGTCCCGCCATGAGGGCGTCCATTCCGCGCTGGATGAGCGCCTCGGTGCGCGTGTCGATCGACGAGGTGGCCTCGTCGAGGATGAGCACCGGCGGGTCCGCCACCGCGGCGCGCGCGATGGCGAGCAGCTGCCGCTGCCCCTGGGAGAGGTTGGCGCCGTCGGCCACCACCGGCGTGTCGTAGCCGCGCGGCAGGCGGCTGATGAAGCCGTCCGCGTTGGCAACGCGCGCCGCCGCGCGGACCTCCTCGTCGGTGGCGTCGAGCTTGCCGAAGTGGATGTTGTCCGCGATGGTCCCCGCAAAGAGGTGGGTGTCCTGCAGCACGATGCCCAGAGAGCGCCGCAGGGAAGCCTTCTCGATGTCCCGCACGTCGATGCCGTCGTAGGTGATCACGCCGGAGCGCGTCTCGTAGAAGCGGTTGATGAGGTTGGTGATCGTGGTCTTGCCCGCGCCCGTGGACCCCACGAAGGCGATCTTCTGCCCCGGCTTGGCGTAGAGCGTGAGCCCCGCCAGCACGGTCTGCCCCTCCTCGTAGCCAAAGTCCACGTCGTAGAAGCGCACGTCGCCCTGGAGCGGCACGTGCTCGCCGCAGATCTTCCAGGCCCAGCCGGCCGCGCCCGCCGCCATGCGCGCGGCCTCGACGTCGTCCGCGTGCTCGAGGACCACCTCGCCCTCGTCCACCTCGGGCTCGAGCTCCATCACGGCGAAGATGCGCTCCGCGCCAGCAAGGGCGGTGAGCAGGAAGTTGCCCTGCTGGGTGAACTGGTTGATCGGCGCCACCGCCTGCCGCACGAAGACGAGGTAGCTCGCGAGCGAGCCCACGTCCATCGTCCCCGCAAGCGCCAGCAGCGCGCCCACGATGGTCACAATGGCGTAGTTGACGTAGCCCACGCACACCGTCACGGGCACCATCGTGGAGGCGTAGGCCTGCGCGGAGGTGCCCGCCTCGCGCAGCCGCTCGTTGAGCTCGCGGAATCGCGCGAGGTTCGCCGCCTCGTGGTTGAAGACCTTGACGACCTTCTGGCCCGAGATCATCTCCTCCACGTAGCCGTCGAGCCCGCCGAGCTCCGCCTGCTGGCGCGAGAAGAACCTGCTGCTGCGCCCGCCCGAGAACCGCACGTAGAGCGCAATCGCGAGGTCGCACGCCACGGTGATGAGCGTGAGGCGCCAGTCCAGCACGAAGAGCAGCGTGAGCGTGCCCACGATCTGCACCGCGGCCTGCACGAGGTTGGCAAAGCTGTTGTTGAGCGCCTCGGAGACGGTGTCCACGTCGTTGGTGAAGTAGCTCATCACGTCGCCGTGGCGCGTGCGGTCGAAGAAGGAGAGCGGGAGCCGCTCGATGTGGGCGAAGAGGTCGCGCCGGATGTCAAAGACCACCTTCTGCGCGGCGCGCACCATCGTCTGGGTGTATCCCGCCGCCGAGGCCACACCGGCCACGTAGATGACCGCCGTGAGGGCCACCAGGCGCGTGAAGCCCTCCACGTCCCCGGCGCCCACGGCGTTGACCACGGGCTTGATCATGAACGTCCCCACGAGGTTGGCGAGGCCCGCCACGCAGACGAGCACCGCCACCACGAGCAGGCGCCAGCTGGCATGGCGCATGTAGCCGAGCAGGCGACGCAGGGTGGAGAGCAGGTTCTTGGGCCGCGCGGGCGCGGCGGTCTGGCGCGCGGGCATCTTAGGCCACCTCCCCGCTGATCCCAGAGCCTATCTGAGACTCGTAGATCTCCTGGTAGATGTTGTCGCGGGCGAGAAGCTCGTCGTGCGTGCCCACCGCGTGGACGCGCCCGTCGTCGAGCACGACGATCAGGTCGGAGTCCATGACCGAGGCCACGCGCTGCGCGATCACGATCTTGGTCACGCCCGTGAGCCGCGCGAGATTGGCGCGGATCTGGGCGTCCGTGGCCATGTCCACCGCGCTCGTCGAGTCGTCAAAGATGAGCACCCGCGGGTGCTTGAGCAGGGCGCGTGCGATGCACAGGCGCTGGCGCTGCCCGCCCGAGACGCCCGCCCCGCCCTGACCGAGGTCGCCGTCGAGCCCGCCGATCCGGTCCAGGAACTCGTCGGCGCAGGCGAGCCGGCACGCCTCGAGCATCTGCCCGTCGGTGGCCGCCGGATCGCCCCAGGCGAGGTTCTCGCGCACCGTGCCCGAGAAGAGCACGTTCTTCTGCAGCACAACGCCCACCGCGTCGCGCAGGGCGGCGAGGTCGTAGGCGCGCACGTCATGGCCGCCCACGCTCACGGAGCCTGAGGTCGCGTCGTAGAGACGCGCGATGAGCTGCACGAGCGTGGTCTTGCCCGAGCCCGTCCCGCCGAGGACCCCCACGGTCGAGCCGGCCGGCAGGTCGAGGCAGATGTCCTCGAGCACGTCCTTCTCGGCATCGCTCGCGTACTTGAATCTCACGTGGTCAAACCGGACCGAGCCGTCCGGCACCTCCGCGAGCGCGCCCTGCAGGGAGGCGATGGTGGGTCGCTCGTCCAGGACCTCGCCCACGCGCTCGATGCTCGTCACGGCGCGTGCGAGCAGCAAAAACACGTTGGAGATCATCATGAGCGAGTTGACGATCTGCAGGACGTAGCTCATGAAGCCGGTGAAGGTGCCCACCTGCAGCGTCCCGGCCAGGATCATCTGTCCGCCAAACCAGAGGATGCCCACGCAGGTGGTGTACATCGTGCCCTGGAAGATGGGCGTGTTGAGCACGGCGGTGCGGAAGGTGTGCGTGGCGGTGGAGGCGAGCTTGCCGTTGACGGCCTCGAAGCGCTCGGCCACGTGGCCCTCGCGCACGTACGCCTTGATCACGCGGATGGCGGCCAGGTCCTCCTGGAGGGCGTCGTTCAACTGGTCCATCGTGCCCTGGAGCACCCGGTAGAGCGGCCCCACGCGCCGCACCACGAGAAACATCGCCACGGCGAGGACCGGCATCACCACGAAGAAGACCACCGCGAGCTCGGCGGACATGACCGCGGCGAAGATCAGGCCCATGACCAGGATCACCGGGCCGCGCACGAGCGGGCGGGTGCCCGAGACCAGGGCGTTTTGGATCACGGTGACGTCGGTCGTGAGGCGCGTGACCAGAGACGAGCTCTCGAAGTCGTCGAGGTTGGCGAAGGAGAACTCCTGCACGTGGGCGTACTCAGCCTCGCGCAGCCGCGCCCCCAGCCCCATGGCGGCACGGGCCGAGAAGCGCGCGTAGAGAAAGCCCAGCGCGAGCGAGAAGAACGCGAGGACCAGCATGAGGCCGCCGTTGACGACGACGGCGTCGAGGTCGCCCGTGAGGATGCCGTCATCGACCACGTTTGCCATGAGCATGGGGATGACGAGCTCGAGCGAGGTCTCCACGGCCACGCAGAGCACGGCCACGAGGAAGTCCTTCCGGTACGGACCCAGGTAGCGGGCGATGAGGCGCACCCCGTCCATCAGCGCACCTCCCGTCCGTCGACCGCGCACCAGAGGTTGGCCCGGGCGCGGGCGAGCAGGTCGGCGAAGGCGGCGCGCTCCTCCGGCGCAAAGCCCGCGAGCATGACCTCCTGCTCGGCGGCGCAAACCTCGTCCCAGGCGGCCGCCGCGGCGCGGCCGGCCTCCGTGAGCTCGGCCACCTTGGTGCGACGGTCGCGCCCGGGCGCAGAGGTCACGAAGCCCGCGCGCTCGAGCGCGTCGAGCATGCGGGAGACCGCGCCGGGGTCGCACTCGAAGAACGCCGCGAGCTCGCGCTGGCTCGAGGGCCCGTGGACAGCCAGGTAGACGAGCAGCTTGGGCTGGCCGGGGCCGAGGCCCAGCTCGTCGACCTTGGGGCGCAGGTAGGTGCGCTGCGCGTGGAAGGTGCGCATGAGGCGCATGTGGAAGTCCTCGAGCGAGGCCCCCGGACTCACGGGATCTGCCATCACGACTCCTTGACGTGTCAACTGTTGCCGTCGCAAGGATACGCCGATTGGTTGACAAGTCAAGGTTCTTCTCGCTTGTGGCTCCGCGGGGCCCCGCGCGCCCCCTTTCGAGGGTGTGTACACCATCCGATTTCGGACGGTCAACGTTTCCGCAGGTCACCGGCTTGCCGAGAAGAACGGCACAGCCGCAACCGTGTACATACCCTCGGGGGCCACGAAAATGGCCCGCCCCCGCACGCGGCGAGGACGGGCCCGGCACTCTGTTAATTGGGGACTGTCCCCATTTTACAGAAGACGCAGGGAGACCTCCTTGAGCTGCTTGCCGGAGACCTCGCTCGGGGCGTCGGACATGAGGTCGGAGCCCGAGGACGTCTTGGGGAAGGCCATGACGTCGCGGATCGAGTCCTCGCCGGCCAGCAGCATGCACACACGGTCGAGGCCGAGCGCGAAGCCGCCCATCGGGGGCGCGCCGTACTCGAGGGCGTCCATCAGGAAGCCAAACTGCTCGCGGGCGCCCTCGATCGAGAAGCCCATGAGCTCGAGCATGTCGAGCTGCATCTGCGAGTTGTGGATGCGCATGCCGCCGCCGCCCGCCTCGCAGCCGTCCATGACAAAGTCGTAGGTGGCGGAGCCAATGGCGAGCGGGTCCGCCTTGATCTTCTCGACGTCGAGCTCGGTCGGCAGGGTGAAGGGCTGGTGCTCGGCCTCGTAGCGCTTGGCCTCGTCGTCCCAGTGAAACAGCGGGAAGTTGACGACCCAGAGGAAGTCGTGACCCTCGCGCTCGATGCCCAGGGCGCCCGCCATGTGCAGGCGCATGCCGCCGAGGATCTCGTCGGCGCCCTTGCGGTCGGCCACGGCAAACATCACGAGGTCGCCGAGCTCCACGCCCATCTCCTCGCGCAGCGCCGCCATCTCCTCGTCAGAGAAGAACTTGACGATCGGGCTGTTCACGGAGCCGTCCTCGCGGAAGGCGATCCAGGCGAGGCCCTTGGCGCCAAACTCGGCGGCGACGTTGGCCAGCTTGTCGATCTGCGCGCGCGGCCAGGCGCCGGCGCCCTTGGCGTTGATGGCCTTGACGTACTGGCCCTCGGTGGCCGCCGCGCTCGCGAAGAGCTTGAACTTGGAGGCCGAGAAGATCGACGTCACGTCGTGGAGCTCCATGCCAAAGCGGGTGTCGGGCTTGTCGGAGCCGTAGGTGTCCATCGCGTCCCAGTAGTCCAGGCGGCGCAGGGGCGTGGGCATCTCGACGCCCATGCGGCCGAAGGCGTCGGCCAGCACGTCCTCGAGCTCGCCCATGACGTCGTCCTGCGTGACAAAGCTCATCTCGATGTCCACCTGCGTGAACTCGGGCTGGCGGTCGGCGCGCAGGTCCTCGTCGCGGAAGCACTTGGCGACCTGGTAGTAGCGCTCCACGCCGCCGACCATGAGCAGCTGCTTCAGGAGCTGCGGGGACTGCGGCAGGGCGTAGAAGTGGCCGGGCTGGGTGCGGGACGGCACGAGGAAGTCACGGGCGCCCTCGGGCGTGGACTTGAAGAGCGCGGGGGTCTCGACCTCCATGAAGTCGCGGCCGTGCAGCGCCTCGCGCAGGGCGAAGGTGAAGTCGGAGCGGAGCTTCAGGTTGGCCATCATGCGCGGGCGGCGCAGGTCGAGGTAGCGGTAGCGCAGGCGCACGTCCTCGGAGGTGTCCACGTGGTCCTCGATCTGGAAGGGCGGCGTCTTGGAGGAGTTGAGCACCTCGATGCTGTCAATGAGAACCTCGACGTCGCCGGTGGAGAGCTTGGGGTTCTCCATGCCCTCGGGGCGCTCGCGCACCACGCCGGTGACCTTGATCGGCCACTCGGAGCGGATGGTCTCTGCCGCGTGGAACGCCTCGCCGCCGGAGTGCTCGGGGTCAAAGGAGACCTGCGTCACGCCGTCGCGGTCGCGCAGGTCCACGAAGATGAGGCCGCCGTGGTCGCGGCGGTGCCAGACCCATCCCGTGAGCGTGACCGTCTGGCCGATGTGGTCGCGGCGCAGCTCGCCGCAGGTGTGGGTGTGCATGGTGTGGTTGTCCATGGGCAACGTGCCTTTCTTCCCTGCCGCCCCGTGTCGTACGGGCGGCGACCGACGGAGGGCGGCGACGTGGCGTAGACAGCGCAGCGTCGCGCGCGTGGCGATTGTACTACGGAGACGTG
>NZ_JANRHO010000009.1:0-67592 GCF_024733715.1 Thermophilibacter sp. ET337
TCGAGGGGCTCCGTTTGGCGGGTTGGTGGCTTGACGCCGGACGGCGGGGGAGTATCATCTCCGCATCCTATGAGAGGGGGCTCACGTGGAGGACGCGGTGCTCGAGGTGCGGGACCTCTGCTTTGGGTACGGTGACGTGCCGGTGTGGGAGGACGTGTCCTTCTCGCTGGCGGCGGGGCAGGTCGCCTTTCTGACCGGTCCCAACGGCGCGGGCAAGTCCACGCTCTTCCGCTGCCTTGCGGGCTGGCTGGAGCAGGACGCGGGGGAGATTCTGGTGACCGGCGAGCCCTTCACGGGGCGCACGCGCCTGGTACCCGGGACGCTCTCCCTCGTGCCGGACGTCCCCGCCTTCTACGACGACCTCACCGCCGCGGAGCACCTGGAGCTCGTGCTCGCGGCCAACCGCGCCGAGGACGCCCGGCCGCGCGCCGAGCGTCTGCTCGAGTGCTTTGGGCTTGCCGGCCAGGAGCGCCTGCCGCCCTCGGCATACTCCCGCGGCATGCGCGAGAAGCTTGCCCTCGTGCTCGCCCTCACGCTGCGACCGCGCGTGCTGCTGCTCGACGAGCCGCACGGCCCGCTCGACCGCGAGGCCTCGCTCACGCTCTCCCGGGAGCTCGCCGCCGCGGCGCACATGGGCACGGCGGTGCTCCTGAGCTGCCATCACGACGTTCCGGGAATCGAGCCCGACGTCTCGTTCGCGCTGCGTGACGGCGCCCTCGCAAGGGAGTCCTGAGGTGGGCGGCGGGGCACGCGGCGCTGGCCTGCGCACGCTCGTCCGCCTGGAGCGGCGCCACGTGCGCGCGAACGCCCGCTTCCTGCTCTTTGCCGCCGGGACGGACATAGACGAGGAGCGGGACTTCCTCGACCGAGCCTACCAGCTCTACCTGCTGATCTTCATGGTGATTTCACTCGCGCTCTCGTTTGCGCAGGTTCTTGACCTGGCGGGGCAGCTGCGCGAAGGCCTGGGGGTCACGGTCTCCGCGCGGCTTGCGCACCTCTTGCTCGTCCTTGCGCCGACGGCGGGTCTCGTGGCGTGGGGCGTCTCCGACCTGCGCGAGACCCCGCTGCGCCTGACCGCTCCCGACATCACCTGGCTCGCGCGCGTCGTGCGTCCCGAGGAGCTCTTCGTCGTGCGGCTCCTGCGCGACCTGCCGGTCATCGCGCTGGCCTCCGCGCTCGGTGGGGCCCTGCTCGGTGAGATTGCCTCCGACCACCTGGGTCTCTGGGCCGCCGCGTGCGCCGCCCTCATGCTGACCGCGCGGCTCTTTGCGCTCGACACCGCGCTGTCCCGCTCGGTCGCCGGGCCGCGCCGCCGCCGCGCGGCCACCGTCGTGGCTTACGTGATCGTGGCGGCCTCGGGTCTGGCGCTCCTGCTCGCAGCCGCGCCGCTCGCCGCGCTGCTGCCCCGGGCACTGTCCCTCGGCGCCTATTCCGTGGTCGTCGTCCTTCTCGCCGACCTGCTGCTTCTGGGTACGGCCGGCAACAAGTCCTGCTACGCGGACATGGCCTTCGTCATCGATGACAACGAGCTCTACGCCGCCCGCAGCTCGCTGCGCTTTCTCGCGCTCGTGGACGCCGGCGCCTACAAGGAGGCCTGCCGCCGTCGCCGCGCGCGCAGGAACCGTCGGGCGAGAAGAACCTGGCGCTTCCGGCCCGGGCGCCTGGCGCCCGTCTCCCACGCGCTCGCGTCGCTCGCGCGGCGCCCCTCGGCGCTCCTGGGGCTGCTCTCGGTGGGCGGTCTCCTGGTGCCCATGGGTGCGCTCGTCATGACGCTGCGACCCGGCGTGGGCGTGACGCTCTGCTGGCTCGTCTGCGCGTGCCTCTCCCTGCGCGAGCCGCTCGAGCTCGGGCACGTCTTCCGGGAGGACTGTCGCAACCGCCTCGTGCGCTCCCTGCTGCCGTTCGGCCGTCTTGAGCTGCTGGTGCTCGACGCGCTGCCCGCGCTCGCGGTGACGCTCGTGGCAAGCGGGGCTGTCGGCGGGTTCGCGGCGGCCGCGGTGGGGGCTGACCTGGCGCCCGTGGTCCTTCTTTGCTGCGCGCTCGACGTCCTTCTCGCACTGTCGTGTGGGCTTGACGACCCCGTGGCACCCGTGCGGCTGGGGTCCGTGCTGCTGACTGGCTTCTCGTTTGGCGCCGTGGCGCTGGTTGCCGTGGGGCTCGCGTCGCTTCTGGGTGCGGCTTTCGCGCTTGCGTGCGCCGCGCTGCTCGTGGTCCTTCTCGCCCGCGCGCTGCGGTAGTCCTCCGCGCTGCTCTCCCCAAATGCCCCACAGGGCTGATGGCGTGGAACGGGGGGGTGATGCAGGGTCCAACACAAGGTGGGGCATTCGCTCATTTAGCTTGGCGCGTCCCTTCCCGAGCGACGTCCGGTCGGTGCGTCTCGGCGCTCGCTGCCTTGAGTGTGCCTGCCGAGAGCAGCGCGCAGAGCACGGCTGTGCCGGGGAAGTTGAGCCAGATGCCCGTGAGCCCGAGCGGTTGCAGCACCACGAGCAGCGCGAGCGGGAAGACGAGCGCCGCGCTCACGGAGATGACTGAGGCCGGCAGCGGCTTGGCGATGCCGTTCATGTAGCTCTGCGTGGCGAAGGAGAGCCAGCGGAAGAGGTACGTGATGGTGAAGAGGCCGAGCGCGTCGCGCGAGAGGGCGAGCACCTCGCCCGCGGCGCCCCGGCGAAGAGCGCCGCCCCCAGTGCGGTGCCGAGCCCCACGATGAGCAGGACGGAGCAGGTGAAGGCGTTGTTGGCCTCCGCGCTCTCGCCGCTGCCGAGCAGCAGCGAGATCACGACCGACGATCCCACGCCGATGAGGTCCGACACGGCGAAGTTGATGACCACGAACGGCATGGCGAGGTTCGAGCCGCTTGAGCGCGGAGTTGATGGTCTGCGGGGGATAGTGCCAGTCCGCGCAGATGGCCGCCTGGGTGAGGTTGTTCCCGCCAAGGCTGATTACGTACAGGAGCCACAGCGCGGCGTCCGAGACGCCCGCGTGGCGCGCGTAGGCGTGATAGAGCTGCTCGAGCTCCTTGCTGGTGCGGTTGTAGGTGATGTGAATCGTGTCGCCCTACAACGACCTCGATTTTCTAGACACCGAAAACGACCCATCTACCTGTGACTATTTGCATCTCCGCAGGTAGATGGCTGCTTAGAAAATGCCGCCTGTTGCATGTTGCGGCGTCAACCGGACTCGCGATGCGCGGTTATTATCCTGTATGAGATGAGGGGGCGATTTGCGAGGAGGGGCCATGAACTACCGCAAGCTCGGCAGTACGGGACTCGAGGTGAGCGAGATCGGCTTTGGCGGCGAGTGGATGGACGGGTCGCCCGAGGAGGTGCTCGAGGTGGTGCGCGCCGCAGAGGAGGCGGGCATCAACATCCTCGACTGCTGGATGAACGACGCCACGCGCCGTTCCAACCTGGGTGACGCGCTCCAGGAGCTCGGCAGCCGCGAGCGCTGGGTCATCCAGGGGCACCTGGGGTCGGTCACGGTTGACGGGCAGTATACGCGCACGCGCGATCTGACGCTGGTAAAGCCGGCCTTTGAGGATCTTCTCGCCCGCTTCCACACCGACTACGTCGACTTGGGCATGATCCACTACGTGGACAAGGTTGAGGAGTACGAGCGGATCGTTCTGGGCGACAGCCCCTTCATGCGCTACGTGCGCGAGCTGCGCGCGGCGGGCACCATCCGCCACATCGGTCTCTCCACGCACAACACCGAGGTCGCGCGACGCGTCGCCGAGAACCCCGAGATCGAGACGATGCTCTTCTCGGTGAACCCGGCCTTTGACATGATGCCCGCGACCGAGAACCTCGATGACCTCTTTGGCGACTACACGGGCGTGGGGGAGGGCGGCATCAACGCCGACCGCGCCGAGCTCTACGCGCGCGCCGAGGAGACGGGCACGGGCATCACCGTCATGAAGGGGTACGCCGGCGGCCGTCTGCTCGACGCGGCGACCTCGCCCTTCGGCGTGGCGCTCACGCCCGTGCAGTGCATCCACTACGCGCTCACGCGCCCGGCGGTAGCGAGCATCATGGTGGGCTTCTCCACGCCCGCGCACGTGGTCGAGGCCATGGCCTACGAGACCGCCTCTGCCGAGGAGCGCGACTATGCGAGCGTGCTCGCCGGGGCGCCACGCCACGCCTACCTGGGTCAGTGCACTTACTGCGGCCACTGCGCGCCGTGCCCCAAGGGCATCGACATCCCCACGGTCAACAAGTTCTACGACCTCGCCGCCCTGCACAACGAGGTACCCGATTCTGTGCGCGACCACTATCGCGCGCTCGATGCCCATGCGGGGGATTGCATCGCCTGCCACGCGTGCGAGGGCCGCTGTCCCTTTGGCGTGAAGGTTGCCGACAAGATGGCCGCGGCGGCGGGGCTCTTCGGGCTCTAGCGAGAGGCGCAACGAGTGCGCGCGGGGAGGGGCTCAGCGAGAGAGCCGTGGTAGCACGCGCTCGATGAGCTCAGAGCCCCTGCCCTGCCCGTCCGTGCGATACACAAGATAGAACGTCGCGCGGGCGCTGGCGTCGCTGAGCGGGACCGCGACGCGGTTGTCGAGTCCGTCGGACTCGTGCGCCGTATACGGCCCCGAGGCATCCGTGCTGAACGCGAGCGCGTCGCTCGTCGGGAGCAGCATCTCGAACATCGAGCGGTCGTCCTGCCAGAGGAACGTGGCGTGCGGCAGCTCGCGCTCGACGATGCTGCGCCAGAAGCCGATGTTGGTGTATATGAGGAAGGTCTCGCCGTCGATGTCGCAAAAACGCAGCGTCTGTTTGCTCGCGAGCGGGTGCGTGCGCGGCAGGAGCACCGAGAGGCTCTCGGTCATGATGGGCTGCGAGATGAAGCCGGGAAGCGCGAGCGGGTTGAGCGTGATGGTGGCATCGAGCGTGTCCTCCATAAGACCGCGCCGCAGATGCTGCTCATCAAGGGATTCCGAAGCGACGATGGTGCCGGGCGTTGTCTCTACCACGAGCTGCGTGACGCGCCAGAGCGGGGCTGGAGCGCATGTGCCGATCCTCAGCGTGCGTCGGCGCGTCTCGAGCGAGGACAGTTCGTCTCGCATGCGCCGATAAGTGCGGAGCAGGTCGTCGGCGTAGTCTGCCGCGATGCGGCCCGCCTCGGTGAGCGCCGACCTGTTCGCGGTGCGGCGCAACAGGCCGCAGCCAAGCTCGTCCTCGAGCCGCCGGATGGAGCGGCTGAGCGCAGGCTGGGACATATGGAGCTCGGCGGCGGCGCGGGATATGGATCCCGTTCGTGCGACGCAGGCTATGTGCTCGAGCTGCTCGATGGTCATGGGTGTCTCCCGTGTTCTGGTGTGTCCTTCTCAGTATGCACGTTATGCATACTAACTGCTCGAATGCGTAGGGCGCGGCATTCGATTTTCGCAGCATGATGGTGGGGTCAAAGGACGGTGCGATTAGGCGAGAAGGGAATCTACCATGGCAAACGTTCAGACAGTGACGCTCAACAACGGCATCGAGATGCCGTGCGAGGGCTTCGGCGTGTTCCAGGTGCCGGACCCTGCGGTATGCAAGCAGGCGGTGCTTGACGCCATCGACTGCGGCTACCGCCTCATCGACACGGCGGCCGCCTACATGAACGAGGAGGCGGTGGGCACCGCCATCCGCGAGAGCGGCGTGGCGCGCGAGGAGCTCTTTGTCACCACCAAGCTCTGGGTGCAGGACGCAAGCTACGAGGGCGCCAAGGCGGCACTCCAGACCTCGCTCGACAAGCTCGGTCTTGACTACCTGGACCTCTATCTCATCCACCAGCCGCTCGGCGACTATGTGGGAGCCTGGCGCGCCATGGAGGAGGCGTATCGTGCCGGCACCGTCCGCGCCATCGGCGTGTGCAACTTCTACCCGGCGCGCCTGGCGGACTTCTGCGAGACCGTCGAGGTGACGCCTGCCGTGAACCAGGTGGAGCTGCACCCGTTCTTCTCGCAGGAGGCGGCGCTTGCCACGATGCGCGAGTACGGCGTGGTGCCCGAGGCGTGGGGCCCCTTCGCCGAGGGCAACCACGGCATCTTCACGCACCCCGTCCTCACCGCGATTGGCGAGAAGTACGGCAAGACTGCGGCGCAGGTGGCCCTGCGGTGGAACATCCAGCGCGGCGTGGTGGTCATCCCCAAGTCCGTGCACCGCGACCGCATGGAGCAGAACATCGACGTGTGGGACTTCGAGCTCACCGGCGAGGACATGGCGCAGATCGCCGGGCTCACCCTCGACCACAGCGAGATCGTGAACCACGACGATCCGGTGTTTGTGAAGATGCTCCACGGCGTGAGCAGCGTGAGGACTCGTCTTTAGCGACGCAGGCGGACAGGGGACGCTTTGCTGGGAGCATCGATGCTGCCGGCAAAGCGCCCCTTTCCGGAACGTGTGAATTATTTGAGCTACACGCGCACCACGTAGCCCTCCTTGCGCGGGGCGGCGGCGGGCTCGGGGCCGTCGGCGTAGCCCAGCGCGATGGAGCCTACGCCGCGCAGCGTCTCGGGCAGGCCCCACTCCTTGAGGAGCTCCTTGCCCTCCTCGCTGTCGAAGATCTCGCGCTCGCGGTGGATCCAGCAGCTAGAGAGGCCCACGGCGTGCGCCGCGAGCATGAGGTTCTCGAGCACGCAGGAGCCGTCCTCCACGAAGGTGCCGCGCTCGCCGTCGGCGAGCACCACCACGATGGCCGGCGCGCCGTAGTACGGGTCGGTGTCCTTGCCAATGACGGCGGCGTTGAGTGCGCGCAGGCGCTCGCGGGTCTCGGGGCTCGTCACCGCAACGATCACCGGAGACTGGTGCCCGCCGCCCGTGGGTGCGTAGGTGCCCGCCTCAAGCACGGTGTCGAGCAGCTCTTGGGGGACGGGGTCCGCCTTGTAGCTGCGCACGCTCCTGCGCGTCTTGATGAGGTTGATGAGTTCGTTCGCCATGCCATGTCCCTTCTCTCGCCGGACCCGTCGATACAGAAAAGCCGCCCACCTGCCCTAAGGCGGGTGAGCGGCGAAAAGATGATGGCGGCATCCGGAAAAATCCGCTGGGATTTTCGAGACCTATTATGGGAGCTCTCTGTGCCGCGTCAAGCGTCGACAAGGACTTCTCGCCGTCGCTTGACTTCTGCAGGCAAGGCCCGTACAGTCAATTCGTCTAAAATCGTGTGGACTTTTCTGGGCGCAAGCCACCTTTTTGCCGCACAACGGAGCTCCGGTTGTGCGGCTTTTTGCGCCGTCAATCACGTGATGACGCGCCAGCCTCCCTCCGAGAGCCCGAGACGCACAGGGCCGAAGCCTCGCGTTGCGGGGCGAGAGGAGGAACGGCTATGGAAAACGTGATCGATCGGCCGATGCCGTCTGCGGGGATGGCGCCCTCGGGACGCCGCCGGGCGGTGGCGGCACTCCAGGTGTTCGCGGGCGGCGCCTGCTATGGGGCGATGGCGACCACCTACAAGCTCGCCTACGCGGCGGGCTTCACCTCCGCGCAGGTGGTTGCAAGCCAGGCGTGGTTCGGCTTCCTGTTCTTCGGGCTCGCGGTGCTTCTCGGCCGTCTGCGCGGTGTGCGGTGGCAGCGTCTTTCCGGCAAGCAGGTGCTCGAACTCATGGGGCTCGGCGCCCTCACCTGCACCACTTCCATCCTGTACTGCTACGCCATGAGCGTGCTGCCCGCACCGGTGGCGCTCACGCTGCTCTTCCAGTTCACGTGGATGGGGCTCGTCTGGCAGACCATCATGACGCGCCGAGCTCCGCGCTTCGTGGAGGTCGCCTCGGCGGCGGTCATCGTGTTCGGCACCGTGTTCGCGAGCGGCGTCTACAGGACGGGGCTTGCGGGCTACGACCCGGTGGCCCTCCTCTGCGCGCTCGGCGCCGCCGTGACCTGCTCGCTCTTCGTGACGCTCTCCGGTAAGGTGAAGGCCCTCTGCTCCAACGAGCAACGCGGCCTCGTCGTGTGCCTGGGGGCGGGCGTCATGTCGCTCACCGTGTGCCCGGACTACCTGGTGTCGGGCGTCGTCTTCCAGGGCATCCTGCCCTTTGCCGCGGTCGCGGGCTTCTTCGGCCTCATGTGCCCCGTGCTGCTCTTTGGCCTGGGGTCGCCACACCTGCCCGCCGGCCTCTCAACCGTCATGGCCGCTGCGGAGCTTCCCGCGGGATTGTTTATCGCCATGGTCGTGCTCGGCGAGCCGCTCGGCGTCGTCGAGTGGCTGGGCGTGGTGGTGATTCTCGCGGGCGTGTGCCTCGCACAGGCTCCGAGCCTTCTCTCACGGCATACAATGCGGTGAGGCCATGCCGGAGGGCCCCGAGCGCGATGCCGTGGGGTTCCGTCGGTGGCCCGATCTGCCGGGAGAGCTGCGGGCGCCCGCTTACGCGCAGACCGGCTTCGCGAGCACCGTCCCCTCAGGGAACGCGCGGCGGAAGACCCAGCGGGAGAGCGGGCCCGCAACCAGCAGGTTCCACGGCAGCGCGGCGACGATGTTCCACGGGATGCTCGCGATCCACGTGGGCAGGATCATGGCGGGATCGCCCGCGTGCGTGAATGCCTCGAGCGCGCCGTAGAGCGACATGAAGAGCACCATGGGGAAGACCATCATCGTGCTGATGGCCAGCGTGATCGCAAGGCGGCCGCTCTTGCCCGGCGTCACCAGGAAGCGGAACGCAAACCACTTGGCAAACCGGCTGGCGAGAAGAACGTCCAGCAGCATCGCCACCACGTAGGCCGGCGGGAAGCCGAGCCATGTGTCGGCCAGCGTTCCGGAGCCGAAGCTCCAGCCATGCACGCGAGCGACGTTGTAGACGGACATCCAGAGCACCATGCAGAAGCACATGATGATCGTAAAGATGAGGCTCTCGCGTTTGTTGGTGGGCATGGGGGCAGACCTTTCTCGACGGGACCCGCGGGGCGGGCGAATGCGAGGAGCTACCCTACCAACTTTCCACGTCGCGCGTAAGCGGTGATTTTGTGGCGGACGCCCCTGCGCGACAGATGCCCCGGAGGGTTCTGTCGCACGCGGCTTGCGTCACGTCCACCCCAGGAGGTCGCGGATCACGCGGCTGGCGAGCATCTGGCCCATGATGGGCGGCAGGTAGCTCATCGTGCCGAGGAGCGACCCCTCGTGCATCCATTGTTCGTCGGAGATGCGCTCCATGCGGACCGGCTCCTCGTCCGAGAAGAGCACGCGCAGGCCGCGGATGCCTCGGCGGCGGCACTCCTTTCGCATGACGCGCGCGAGCGGGCAGTTGACGGTGTCCTCGATGGCGGCGAAGCGCAGGCGGCAGGGGTCGAGCTTGTTGGCGCCGCCCATCGCGGAGAGCTCGGGGACGCCGCGCTCCTGGCACCACTGCGCGAGGCACAGCTTCTGGGCCACGGTGTCGATGGCGTCCACCACATAGTCGAGCGGCCCCAGCCCGTCCATCTGCTCGGGCAGCGCGTTCTTGTCGAGAAACGCGGTCACGGCGGTGACGTCCGCCTCGGGGTTGATGTCGAGCGCCATGGCGCGCATGACCTCGGCCTTGGGGCGGCCTACGGTGCTCTGGAAGGCGAGCGCCTGGCGGTTGATGTTGCTCGGCGCCACGACGTCGCGGTCCAGCAGCACGAGGTGGCCCACGCCGCCGCGGGCGAGCGCCTCCGCGCAGCTCGAGCCCACGCCGCCGAGGCCGACCACGGCCACGCGCGCCGCCTCCAGCCGCGCGAGACCCTCGTCGCCGATGACGAGCCTCAGCCTGTCCGTCGCCGTCTCCGCCACCCTGCCTCCCGTCTGCCAATTGGGGACGTGTTATTTCATGCAGACAGTTTGGGACAGGTTTGGTCGCGCTGCAAGGCGCGTCTCCGTGAAAACCTGTCCCAAACTGTCTGCATGAAATAACACGTCCCCAATTGGCATCAGGCCCGTCCCAAACGAGCAGCGCGTTTGAACCCGTCCCATAATTGCGTTACCGGTTTGCGACGGGTCGGCCAGAGGCTGCTTTGCTCTGCTAAAGTGCGGCGCAACGAGGGAGGTCAGCATGCACAGAGAGTTTCTGATGGGCAACGAAGCCATGGCCGTGGGCGCGCTCGCCGCGGGCGTGAACGTGGTGGCCGGCTACCCGGGCACGCCGTCGACCGAGGTCCTTGAGGCCGTGGCAGGGCGTCGCGGCGAGGGCGTCTACGTGGAGTGGTCCGTGAACGAGAAGGCGGCGCTCGAGGTGGCGGCCGGCGCGGCGTACGCCGGGGCCCGGGCGCTCGTGACGATGAAGCAGGTGGGCCTGAACGTCGCCTCCGACCCGCTCATGAGCCTCTCCTACATCGGCGTCAAGGGCGGCATGGTCGTGCTCGTGGCCGATGACCCCGGTCCCATCTCCTCCCAGACCGAGCAGGACACGCGCACCTTTGCCGCCTACGCCAAGCTGCCGATCCTCGATCCCTCGAGCCCCACGGAGGCCTACGCGATGATGGGGGAGGCCTTCGACCTCTCCGAGGAGCTGGGCTGCCCCGTGATCGTGCGCCCCACCACGCGCGTCGACCACGGCTACGAGGACGTGGAGGTGGCCGACCCGGAGGAGTGGCGCGTCAACGAGCCCGAGGGCTTCGTCCGCGACCCCTCCCGCTGGGTCATCTTCCCCGCGCTCTCCGTGCGCGCGCACGCGGCCATCGAGAGGCGCGATGCCCTTCTCGCCGAGCGTCTCTCTCGCTACGCGAGAAACACCGTCCGACAGACGGCGGGACCGGACGCCCGTCCGCGCCTCGGCATCGCCACCCACGGCATCAGCGCGACCTACGTCGCGGAGAACCTGAGCGAGAAGGACGACGTCCGCGTTCTGCGCGTAGCCACCCCGTACCCCTTCCCGGAGCCCCTCGCGGCCGACTTCCTCGACGGCCTCGACGAGGTCCTCTGCGTGGAGGAGCTCGACCCCGTGATCGAACGCGCGCTGGTGGCGGCATGCGGCCGCCGCGGCCTTCACGTCAAGATCCGCGGCAAGCTCACCGGCGACATCCAGCCCTCCGGCGAGAACACCGTCGAGTCGGTAGGACGCGCCATCGACGCATTTCTCGGTAGGGAAGTGGCTGACGAGCCCGCGCCGGCGGGTTCTTCTCCTCGCGCAGTTTCGCAGCCGCGTAGCGGCGAGGACTGTTTGAGCACGGAGAAGAACCCGCCGGCGCCCCCCACGCTTCCCATCCGTCCGCCCGTCCTCTGCGCCGGCTGCCCGCACCGGGCGAGCTTCTACGCCGTCAAGCGTGCGATGCGCGGCCGCAAGACGCTCTTCTGCGGCGACATCGGCTGCTACACGCTCGGCAACGCCGCGCCGCTCGACATGGTGGACACGTGCCTGTGCATGGGCGCGGGCATCAACATCGCCCAGGGTGTCACGCACGTGGAGTCCGACACCGTCGCCTTTGCCTTCGTGGGCGACTCCACCTTCTTCGCGTCCGGCATAACCGGCGTGGTCAACGCCTTCTACAACCAGGCCAACATGACGCTCGTCGTGCTCGACAACTCCACCACGGCGATGACCGGTCATCAGCCGCATCCGGGCACGGGCCGCACGATGATGGGCCAGGTCGTGGAGAAGGTCAGCATTGAGCGGGTCCTTCTCGCCATCGGGCTCACGGTGGTGGAGACCGTGGACCCGCTCGACCACGAGCGCGCCGTCGAGACCGTGCGCCGCGTCGCGGACGAGCCGGGCGTCAAGGCGATCATCTTCCGGAGCCCGTGCGTGGTGCTCGCCAGACCCAAGGCGACGAGCGTCGTGGACGTCGAGAAGTGCGTCGGCTGCCAGCGCTGCGTGCGGGAGCTTGGCTGCCCCGCGCTCGTGCCGAATTCCGCGACGGGCAGGGTTCGCATCGACTCCGCGCAGTGCACGGGCTGCACCCTCTGCGAGCAGATCTGCCCCACGCATGCCATCTCGGGAGGTGAGCGCCTGTGAGCGAGAACGCAAGGAGCACGGACATCATCCTCGCGGGCGTGGGCGGTCAGGGCGCGGTCCTCGCGTCCAAGCTGCTCGCCCGCGCCGCCATGGAGCGGGGGCTTTCCGTCAAGACCGCCGAGACCATCGGCATGGCGCAGCGCGGCGGCTCGGTCTTCAGCCACGTGAGGCTGGGGGAGGGCGCGGTCTCGCCACTGATCGGCCGCGGTCGCGCCGACGCGATCGTCGCCTTCGAGCCCGCCGAGGCCGTGCGCCAGCTGCCCTTCCTGCGCGCGGGCGGCGTGGTCGTCACCAGCGACGCCCCGGTGATCCCGGTCTCGGCGGCAACCGGCGGTCCCGCCTATGACCTGCCCGCCATCATGTCCTATCTTCGCGAGCGCGTGGGCGAGAAGAACCTCGCGGTCGTGGACGCAGCGGCGGCGGAGGCTGCGCTCGGCACCGCTCGAGCCCTCAACGTCGTCCTTCTCGGCGCTGCGGCTCGCGCCGGCGCGCTCGGCCCCGTCACCGCGGACGACCTCGCGGCGGCCGTCCGCGCCACCGTGAGCCCCCGCTTCCTTGACCTCGACCTCCGCGCCCTGTCAATTGGACCTGCAAATTGGGGACAGTCCCCAAATAGCAGCAAATTGGGGACTGTCCCCAATTAACAGAGGAGCCTGACATGAATATCAGCGCGTCCCAGCTCAAGCTCGTGAACGACCAGGTCCAGCGCCTCGTGGCCTCGGGCAACTACTTCGGGCGGCGTCTCCAGGAGGCGGGCGTCACCGAGGTCCTCACGGAGGAGGACTTCCTCGCGCTGCCCTTCTCGGAGAAGGAGGACCTGCGCAACTGCTACCCGCTCGGGATCTCTGCGGTCGACGAGCGCCAGATCGTGCGCATCCACTCGAGCTCCGGCACCACGGGAACGCCCGTCATCATCCCCTACACCGCGCGCGACGTCGACGACTGGGCCACGCAGTTCGCCCGCTGCTACGAGCTCGCGGGCATCACGTCCGAGGACCGCATCCAGATCACGCCCGGCTACGGCCTCTGGACCGCGGGCATCGGCTTTCAGGCGGGCGCGGAGAAGCTCGGCGCGATGGCCGTGCCCATGGGCCCCGGCAACACCGAGAAGCAGCTCCAGTTCATGGTGGACCTGCAGACCACGGTCATCGGCGCCACGTCGAGCTACGCGCTGCTCCTGGCCGAGGAGGTCGAGGCACGCGGCATGCGCGACCAGATCGCCCTCACCAAGGGCGTCATCGGCTCGGAGCGCTGGGGCAAGAAGATGCGCGACCGCGTGAAGGCGGGCCTGGGCATCCAGGTCTACGACATCTACGGCCTCACGGAGGTCTACGGCCCGGGCATCGGCATCTCCTGCGACGCCGAGGACGGCATGCACTACTGGGACGACTTCATCTACATCGAGATCGTCGACCCCGCCACGGGCGCGCCGCTGCCCGACGGCGAGTGGGGCGAGATCGTGATCACCACGCTCGTCAAGGAGGGCGCGCCGCTCATTCGCTTCCGCACGCACGACCTCAGCCGCATCATCCCCGGCACCTGCCCCTGCGGCAGCCCCTATCCGCGCATCGACACGCTGCACGGCCGCTCCGACGACATGGTCAAGATCAAGGGCGTCAACGTCTTCCCGCGCCAGATCGAGGAGGTGCTCCAGGAGTTCCCGCAGCTCTCGAGCGAGTACCAGATCCGCATCTCGCACCTCGAGGGCCGCGACACCATGCGCATCTACGTGGAGACGGACGGCACGCAGGACTTCCTCGACCTCGCCGACGAGGTCGCGCACGAGGTCAAGCGCCGCATCGGCTTCACGCCGCTCGTGAAGGTCGTGGAGCTCGGCGTCCTGCCGCGCAGCGAGAAGAAGACCCACCGCGTCTTCGACGAGCGCTACGAGTAGGGGGGCTCGTCCTTCTCGTTCGCCGTTTGAGCGGGGCCGCACGTTCTTCTCGCCCGCACTCATGAGTGCGGGCATCGAGTGCGGGCGGATTTGGGCCCAAAGGGCGTCAAATGCCCGGGGCCACCTGGCGTCTGCCGTCGAGTGCGCGCATCCAGTGCCCCAGGGCCCGCACTCGATGTGTGGCGGTGCCAGGTGCCCGCTCGCTCTCGGGGTTTGTCATCAAGTGCGGGCACAAAAGAAGGGGCCGGTCGCGTTGGCGGCCGGCCCCGGCTGTTCCTTGAAGTGGCGCGTAAGGCGAGAAGAACGTGCCTACAGGCTCGCGACGAAGCGCATCTGCGCGGCGCGCCCGGCCTCGTCCCACTTGAAGACGCCGGCGTCCTCGAGCACGTGTCCGAAGACGGTGCCGACTTCGTCGCGCAGGACCTGCTCGGCAGCCTCCTCGGTGAGCTCGCCGGCGCGGCGCTCGTAGACATCGGCCGCCCAGGCGGCGTGGCTCGAGCTCGCAGGGTCCGCGTCCAGTGCGGCGCGCACGGCGGCGGCGTCGGCGCCGGACGACACGCCCTCGAGCAGGTGCGCCCGCACGGCGGCGAGCTCGCCCACGAGGCGCGGCGGCAGGATCGCGAGGCCCATGACCTCGATGAGGCCGATGTTCTCCTTCTTGATGTGGTGGTACTCGGCGTGCGGGTGGAAGATGCCGAGCGGGTGCTCGTCGCTCGTGACGTTGCAGCGCAGCGCGAGGTAGGCCTCGTAGCGCTCGCCGCCCACGGCGCCGCCCTCGTCCACGCGGCGCACGACGGGCGTCACGGTGTTGTGGCGCGTGCCGTCCTCGTCGAGGGCGACCACGCCCACCGACTCGTCGGTCCAGGCGCGCCAGGCGTCGATGACGTGCACGGCGGCGGCGAGCAGCTCGTCTCGGCTCGCGGAGCGCAGGCGCAGCACGGAGAGCGGCCAGGTGAGCACCGCGCCCTCCACGCCCGCGAAGGCGTCCATCGTGAAGGTCTCGGCGACCTCGGCGCGCATCATCGGGAACTCGTGGGCGCCGCCCTGGAAGTGGTCGTGCGAGAGAATCGAGCCGCCCACGATGGGCAGGTCGGCGTTTGAGCCGATGAAGTAGTGCGGCAGCAGGTCCACGAAGTCGAGCAGGCAGCGCAGGGCCTTCTCGTCGATGTGCATCGGGCGATGGCGGGCGCTCATCGCGATGCTGTGCTCGTTGAAGTAGGCGTAGGGGCTGTACTGCAGGCCCCAGCGCTCGCCGTCGAGCTCGATCGGGATGATGCGCAGGTTCTGGCGGGCCGGGTGCTCTCCGCCGGCCATCGCCGCGCCGCGCCCGGGGTAGCCCTCGTTCTCGATGCAGAGCTGGCAGGCCGGGTACTTCTCGCCCGTGGCCTTGGCCGCGCCCGCGGCCGCGATGTCGCGCGGGTCCTTCTCGGGCTTGGAGAGGTTGATCGTGATCTCGAGGTCGCCCCAGCGGGTGGGGGAGCTCCACTGGATGTTGCGCGCGATGGCTGCGCGGCGCACGTAGCCCGCGTCGCAGCAGATGCGGTAGAACCAGTCAGTGGCGTGCTTGGCGCCGTCTTTCTCAAGAAGCGAGAAGAACGTCGAGGCCGTCTCCGCGGGACGGGGCATGAGGGTCCCCATCACCTGCATCGAGACGCGGTCGCGCCCGTTGGCGGTGTCCTCGACGCGGCGGTTTTCCACCGCAACCTCGGAGAGCTCGGCGAGCGTGGACTCGAGGTCGAGTTCCACGGCCTCTCCCGGGGCGGGCTCTTCGGCGAGCACCCACTCCTGGTCGGGGCCGGGACCCGTGGCGCCGAGTGCCTCGAGCGTGGCGTTGTAGGACCAGACGCGGTCCCCCCAAGGGATGAGGCCGCGCGTGGCGGCGTAGTCGACGAGGCCCTGCAGCGCGCCGCGCAGGCCCTCGGGTGTGAGCTCGGTCCTCTCTACAGCCATTCCGCGTGCGCCCCCTTCTCGGCGATCTGGTAGTGGACGCAGGCGCCCTCTCCCAGCCAGGCGTTCATCTGGTCGGTGAAGTCCTCGACCATGTCGAGCGGCACGAAGCACTGGATCGACCCGCCGAAGCCGCCGCCGTGGATGCGCGTGGCGCCCAGGCCGTCGAGGATGCGCTCGGCCAGCCCCAGCGCCAGCATCGCCGGCTGGAAGGAGCCGCCGGTGGAGACGTTCTGGAGGAACATCGCCGAGCTCGCGCCGGACTCGCGGGTGAGCTCGAGGAAGCGGTCGATGTCGCCGGACGTGAGCGCGTCCCAGCGCTTGTCCACGAGCTCGTTCTCGCGCCAGTAGTGGATCGCGCGCAGGATCGCGCGGTCGCCGAGCTTCTCGCGCAGCTCGGGCAGGCGGCGGTCGAACTCGGCCGGGTCGACCTCGCAGAGGCGCTCATGGCCGAACTCGCGGGCCACCTGCTGCATCTCGACGGGCACCGCGGCGTAGTCGGCGGTGAAGGGCGCGTGGTCGCAGCCCACGTCCACGAGGCACAGGGCATATCCCGCAGCGTCGAAGTCGAGCTCGAGCTTGGCCGTGCGCGGCTCGCCGGCGTCCTCGAAGTCCATGAACGCGAGGCCGCCCAGGCACACGGCCGCCTGGTCCATGAGGCCGCAGGGCTTGCCGAAGTAGCGGTTCTCGGCGAACTGCCCCATCTTGGCAAGCTCGACCGGGTTGACCTCGGGGCCCTTCCAGAGCGCCTCCATCACGCGGCCGAGCGCGGCCTCCACGGCCGCGGAGCTGGAGAGCCCGCCGCCGGAGGGGATGTCGCTCGTCATGGCGAGGTCAAAGCCCGCGGGCGTGCGGCCGGTCCGGGCCATGCACGCCGCCATGCCGCGCACCAGCCCGGCCGTGGTGACGTGCTCGTCCTCGCGCTCCTCGAGGCTGTCCAGGGCGATCTCGAAGGTGGGGTAGCCCGCGCTCGCCACGCGCACGCGGTCGGTGCCGTTGGGCGCCGCGACGCCGTCGATGGCCACGTTCAGCGCGCCGGCGATGACGTGGCCGCCCTCGTGGTCGGTGTGGTTGCCGGAGATCTCCGAGCGCGCGGGCGCGTGGACCGCGAGCAGGCGCTCGTGGGCCACGTCGGAGAACTCCCGGTCAAAGAGCTCGCGCGCCACGTCGAGCGGCGTGCCCTTGTCCGTTCCTGCTGCCATGCTGCTCCTTTCATCATGCCCCCGCGGGGGCGCTTTCACATCGTGATGGACCTCGCCGCCAAGGACCTTCTCGGACCACGCGCCCTTCTCGCTAACATGCATAGTTCCGTTTCGTTTCATATATCCGCAGGATAGAAATTGGCAAAACCGGAGCTGTGCATGTTATTGGGGCGCGGCGACGTCGCGGCGCAAGGGGGCGCTAACCGACGGTCGAGAACCGGTACACGATCGTCTGGGCGTATGGCTCGCCCGGCCCCCAGACGGCCTGCGGCCACTCGGGGTGGTGGATGTTGTCCGGGTAGAACTCGGGCTCGAAGGCGAGCCCGCCGCGGGGCCCGTAGGTCGCCCCGTCCTTGGCCCCCTCGTCGCCGAGCCAGTTGCCGGTGTAGAGGTGCGCCCCGGGCGTGGTGACGCTCACGTCGAGCGCCCGCCCGCTGCCCGGGTCCACGACGCGCAGGGCGTGGCGGGGCGCACCGCCCGGCTCCCAGCCGCGGATGCACAGGCAGTGGTCGTAGCCACGGCCGATCTTGATCTGCTCGTCGTCGGCGTCGACGCCATCTGCGATCGCGCGCGGGGAGCGCAGGTCAAAGGGCGTGCCGTCGACGGGGCGGACCTCGCCGGCCGAGACGCAGTCCTCGCGCAGTGGCAGGAAGGCGTCCGCGTCGGCGGTGACGACCTCGTCAAGGACCGTGCCGGCGTCGTGACCGGCGAGGTTCATGTAGGTGTGGTTGGTCATGCTCACGTAGGTGGGCGCGTCGGTGGCGCATCCGTAGGTCACGGTGAGCACGTGGTCCTCCCCGTCGCGGGCGAGCGAGAAGGACGCGGAGAAGTCCCGGTTGCCGGGAAGCCCGAGCTCGCCGTCGGCAAGGCGGCAGGTCATGCGGACCACGCCCTCGCCCTCGTCGACGACCGCGTCCCAGAGGCGGCGGTGCAGGCCGTGGGCGGCGTCGGTGTGGTTGTTGTTGCGGCCGTCCGGTCCGTCGTTTTTGGCGAGGTGGTAGACGGCGCCGTCGAGCGGGACCTCGGCGCGGTCGGTGCGGTTGGCGACGGGCCCCACGGTGCCACCGTAGAAGGCGGGGTTGGGACCGAGGTAGCCCTCGAGGCCGCCGAAGCCCAGGGCAACGTCGGCGATGCGGCCGGCGCGGTCGGGGACGTCGATGCCCAGGACCGTGGCGCCGTAGTCGCTCACGCGCACGCGGGCGTCTCCGGCGCGCAGCTCGAAGACGTGGGCCTCCTGGCCGTCGGGCAACGTTCCAAACGAGGTGGTCTCGATCACGATGCTCCTCTCGCCGAGTGTCGGGCGCGTCAGCGCAGACGCCCCTCAACCCACAATGTTAACGTACTCATTTTCAGTGGAACCCAGAATGTGCGCTTTTCAGCCCATCGGCTAGAATTGGGCTGCAAACGGTCGAGGCCGCATCGGGGGGAGGACCATGGCAGACGAGAAGAACGCCCGCGTCGCGGCGGGGTCCGTGTCCATGGCCGAGGTGGCGCGCGTCGCCGGCGTCTCCCAGCAGACGGTCTCCCGCGTCGCCAACGGGCTCACCAACGTCAGCGAGAAGACGCGGCGGCGCGTTCTTCTCGCCATGGACGAGCTGGGCTTCAGGCCCAACTTCGCCGGGAGGTCGCTCAGGAGCGGGCGGTACAACTCGGTGGGACTTGCCCTCTACAACGTCGAGCAGTTCGGCAACCTCGCCACCATCAAGGGGATCCTCTCCGCCGCCGGAGACATGGGCTGCGCCGTGACCACCGTCGAGATGGACGACCGGGCGCCGCTGTCGCTCGCCGAGGCCACGCGGCGCATGGCGGGCCTTCCGATCGACGCGCTCGTGATCAGCATGAGCCTTCGCTCCGAGGACTTCGAGGACTTCCGGCCGCAGCCCGGGCTCAGCACGGTCCTGCTCACCATGTACGAGCACCCGCGCTGCACGACCGTAGACTCCGACCAATACGGGTGCTCCACGCTGCTGATGGGGCACCTCGCCGCCCATGGTCACCGCGAGGTCCGCTTCGTGGCGGGCCCGGCGTACTCGGTGGACTCCTCGTTTCGCGAGAAGGGCTGGCGCGACGCCCTCGCCGCGCAGGGGGTGGACGCCGTGGAGCCCCTGCGCGGCGACTGGACGGCCGACAGCGGATACGAGGCCGGCGCCGCCCTCGCGGCCGACGAGGCCATGACCGCCGTCTATGCCGCCAACGACCAGATGGCGCTCGGCGTCGTCGAGGCGCTGCGCGACGTCGGCAGGCGCGTCCCCGAGGACGTGAGCGTGGTGGGCGTCGACGACTCGCTGCGCGGCACGGTGCCGCACGTGGGGCTCACGACGGTTCGCTTCGACCTGGTGGCCCGCGGGCGCGCGGCCGTGGAGCATGCGCTTCTCGGCACCGCGCCGGGCTACGCCGCCCGCGCGATCCGCATCCCGCCGACGCTCGTCGAGCGCCGCTCGGTCGCGGAGGCGCGCCGCTGACGGCGCGGCGGGCCGCCACGCGCTATAGTTAGACGAATAGCACATCGATCGCACATCGCGTCGGAGGGACGGTTATGGCTGAGTACAAGTCGGACATCGAGATCGCCCAGGAAGCCAAGATGCTGCCCATCGCCGAGGTCGCCGCGCGCGCCGGCCTCACCGAGGACATGATCGAGCCCTACGGGCGCACCAAGGCAAAGGTCGACATCCACTCCCTCGCGGACGCGCCGCGCAGGGGCAAGCTCGTCCTCGTGACCGCCATCAACCCCACGCCCGCCGGCGAGGGCAAGACCACCACCTCGATCGGCCTGGCGGACGCCATGAACCTCATGGGGCACCAGACCATGCTCGCCCTGCGCGAGCCCTCGCTCGGCCCGGTCTTTGGCATCAAGGGCGGCGCGGCCGGCGGCGGCTACGCGCAGGTCGTCCCGATGGAGGACATCAACCTCCACTTCACGGGTGACTTCCACGCCATCGGCGCGGCCAACAACCTCTGCGCCGCCATGCTCGACAACCACATCAAGCAGGGCAACGCCCTGGGCATCGACCCGCGTCGCGTGGTCTGGAAGCGCTGCGTGGACATGAACGACCGGCAGCTCCGTAACGTCGTGGACGGCCTGGGCGGCGTCGCGGACGGCATGCCGCGCCAGGACGGCTTTGACATCACCGTGGCCTCCGAGGTCATGGCCGTGTTCTGCCTCGCCACCGACCTCATGGACCTGAAGGCCCGCCTGGCCCGCATGGTCATCGCCTACACCTACGATCGCAAGCCCGTCACCGTGGCCGACATCCACGCCGAGGGCGCGATGACCGCCCTGCTCAAGGACGCCATCAAGCCCAACCTCGTGCAGACGCTCGAGGGCAACCCCGCCTTCGTCCACGGCGGCCCGTTCGCCAACATCGCGCACGGCTGCAACTCCGTCGAGGCCACCACGACGGCGCTCAAGCTCGCCGACTACGTGGTCACCGAGGCCGGCTTCGGCGCGGACCTGGGTGCCGAGAAGTTCCTGGACATCAAGTGCCGCTACGCCGGCATCCAGCCGAGCGCCGTCGTGCTCGTGGCCACCGTGCGCGCCCTCAAGTACAACGGCGGCGTCGCCAAGGCGGACCTGGGGGCCGAGAACCTCGAGGCGCTCGAGGCCGGCCTGCCCAACCTGCTGCAGCACGTCTCCAACATCCGCGAGGTGTGGGGCCTGCCCGTGGTGGTTGCCATCAACGCCTTCCCCACGGACACCCCCGCCGAGCTCGCGCTCGTCGAGCGCAAGTGCAACGAGCTCGGCGTCAACGTCGCGCTCTCCGAGGTCTGGGCCAAGGGCGGCGAGGGCGGCCGGGCGCTCGCCGAGGAGGTCGTGCGCCTCTGCGAGGAGCCGAGCGACTTCCGCTTTGCCTATGACGTCGAGGCCTCGATCGCGGACAAGCTGAACGCCATCGCCACCAAGGTCTACCACGCCGACGGCGTTGACTTCACGAGCTCCGCGGCCAAGCAGCTGAAGCAGCTCGAGGAGCAGGGCTTTGGCGGCCTGCCCATCTGCGTGGCCAAGACCCAGTACTCCTTCACCGACGACCAGACCAAGCTCGGCGCGCCACGCGGCTTCCGCATCACGGTGCGCAACCTCAAGGTCTCCGCGGGCGCGGGCTTCATCGTGGCGCTCACCGGCGACATCATGACCATGCCGGGCCTTCCCAAGGTCCCGGCCGCCGAGAAGATCGACGTCACGCCCGACGGCAAGATCGTCGGCCTGTTCTAACTTGACAATATCGTCAGGTTATATTGTCAAGTCTTTCGACCCGGGCCCGCTCAGGGAACCCCGAAGGAGTAACCGTGGAAGAGCGATTCATGGAGCTGAGCTGCGAGGAGTTCGCCGAGCGGCTCGCCGCGCGCACGAGCGTCCCCGGGGGCGGCGGCGCCTGCGCGCTCGCGGGCGCGCTCGCCGCGGCGCTCTGCTCGATGGTGGGCTCGTTCACCATCGGCAAGGCGCGCTTCGCGGACGTCGAGGACGAGGTCGCGGGCCTCATGGACGAGGCCGAGGACGTGCGCTTCCGGCTGCTCGAGCTCATCGAGGAGGACGCGTCGGGCTTCTCGCCGCTCATCGAGGCCTATGCGCTGCCCAAGGGGGCCCCCGGTCGCGACGAGGCGATCGAGGAGGCCACGGAGGGCGCCTGCATGGCGCCGCTCGCGATGATGGGGGAGTGCTGCCGCGCGATCACCCTGCTCGAGCGCATGGGTCAGATCGGCACGCCGACGCTCGCCTCCGACGTCGTGACCGGTGCGCTGCTCGCGCTCGCCGCGCTCGAGGGCGCCGGCGTCAACGTGAGCGTTAACACCGCCGCCCTGCGCGACCGGCAGCAGGCGGCGCGCATCGACGCCACCTGCGAGGAGCTCCTCGAGGAGTACGTCGGGCGCGCCCGCGCGCTCGCTGACGTCATCGCCGAGAAGATCCGCGGGAGGGCATGACGTGACGGAGTTCCTGCGCGGCGCGCCCGTCGCCGCGGCCCTCACGGATGACGCCGCCCCTCGCGTCGCCGCGCTCGTCGCGCGCGGAGTGACGCCGACCCTCGCCATCGTGCGCGTCGGCGAACGGCCCGACGACCTCGCCTACGAGCGCGCCGCGCTCAAGCGCTGCGATCGTCTCGGCATCGCCGTGAGACTGCTCGGTTTCCCTGACGACGTGAGCACCGAGGCCCTGCTCGGCGCCATCGAGCGCGTTAACGGGGACGCCACGGTCCACGGGTGCCTGATCATGCGCCCGCTGCCCCCGCAGGTGGACGAGGCCGCCCTCTGCGCCGCGCTCGACCCCGCCAAGGACGTCGACGGCGTCACCGCGGGCTCTCTCTACGGCGTCTTCTCCGGCCGCGAGCTCGGCTTCCCGCCGTGCACCGCCGCCGCGGTCCTCGCGATCCTCGACCACTACGGCTACGGGCTCGAGGGGGCCCGCGCGGTCGTCGTCGGGCGCTCGCTGGTCATCGGGCGTCCCGTCGCCATGATGCTTCTGGCGAGAAACGCCACCGTCACGCTCTGCCACACGCGCACCAAAGACCTCGCCGCCGAGGTCGCCCGCGCCGACCTGGTGATCGCCGCGGCGGGGCGCGCCGGCGCGGTGGGCGTGGGCGACCTTCGCCCGGGCCAGGTGGTGGTGGACGTGGGCATCAACTGGGACGAGCGAAGCCGCTCGCTCGTCGGCGACGTCGACCCGCGGGCTGCCGAGGGCGTCGTCGACGCCCTCACCCCCGTGCCGGGAGGCGTGGGGTCCGTCACAACGGCCATTCTCGCCCGCCACGTGATCGAGGCGGCGGAGAGGAGCATCGCATGAAGGTAACCGAGAAGCCGTCGTCGTCCTACAGCGGGGCGATGACCCCCGCGTCGATGGAGCTCAAAAACGAGCGCGTCGCCGAGACCAAGGCAAAGACCGACGTCGTGAGCGGACTGGTGCTCTCCGTCATGGCCGGGGCGTTCATCTCGATGGGCGCCACGTTCATGCTCGTGGTCAAGTCCGACGCGGAGCTTCCCTTCGCGGCAACGCAGCTGCTCGGCGGCTTTGCCTTCACGCTGGGGCTCTTTCTCATCCTCGCCGCCGGCGCGGAGCTCTTCACCGGCAACTGCCTCATGGTGATGGGCCCGCTCGCCGGCCGCTTCTCGTGGAAGCGTCTTTTCGCCAGCTGGGCGCTCGTGCTTCTCGGCAACCTCGTGGGCAGCGTGCTCGCCGCCGGGCTCGTGCTCGCCGCGGGCGTGGCCTCCGCCAACGGCGGAGCGGTCGGCGAGGCGGCCATCACGGTCGCCGAGGGCAAGGTCGCCCTCGACTGGGGCGTCGCCTTCGCGCGCGCCATCCTCTGCAACACGCTCGTGTGCCTCGCCGTCTGGGTGGGACATGCCGCCACGTCTGTCACCGACAAGTTCTTCTCGGCCCTGCTCCCGGTCATGGCTTTCATGGCGGCGGGCTTCGAGCACTGCGTGGCCAACATGTTCTTCCTGCCTTACGCCCTCATGCTGCAGGCGACGGGCGCCTGCGCCGGCTCCGTCGACCTCGCGGGCGTCGTGAGCAACCTGACGGCAGCCACGCTGGGCAACCTCGTGGGCGGCGTGGTGCTCGTGGGCATGTCCTACTGGTTCGTCTACGGTCGCGGCCGTTCGAGGGGGTAGACGATGGCAGATCTCGAGCGCACCCCGGGCGCACGGGGCGAGAAGAACGGCCAGGGCTTTCGCCCGATCGACAAGACGCGGGTGGAGGCCGCCGTGCGCGAGCTTCTGCTCGCCATCGGCGAGGACCCGGACCGCGAGGGGCTTCTCGGCACGCCCGACCGCGTGGCGCGCGCCTGCGAGGAGATCCTCGGCGGCATGCAGGAGGACCCGGGCGCCCACCTGCGCAAGCAGTTCCACGAGCCCGGCAACCAGGAGATGGTGATCGTCAAGGACATCCCGTTCTCCTCCCTCTGCGAGCACCACATCCTGCCGTTCACCGGCCGCGCCCACGTCTGCTACATCCCGCGCGACGGCCGCATCACCGGCCTCTCCAAGATCGCGCGCTGCGTCTCGGGCTACGCGCGGCGGCTCCAGGTCCAGGAGCGCCTCACCGGGCAGGTGGCCGACGCGATGGTGCGCGAGCTCGACCCGCTCGGCGTCCTCGTGGTGATGGAGGCCGAGCACACCTGCATGACCATGCGCGGCGTTAGAGCGGCCGGCGCGCTCACCACGACCTCCGCCGTCCGCGGCTGCCTGCGCGACCTCAAGACCCGTCAGGAGGCTTTGCGGCTTCTGGGGCTGTAGCCACGTGCGTGCTCCCCGAGCGGGGAACATCCGGCGCTCGAACAGCTTGCCGCAGAGGGCGCGGCAAGAACTCGCGGCGGACGTTCCCCGCTCGGGGAGCACGCCTCACGCCGCACGTCCTTCTTGCCTGCCGTTCTTCTCGTCTCTCGTTGTGTACACTATGAGCCGTTGTGCACATTCCCTTGCGGTGTGTACACAGCAAAAGTTTGACGAGAAGTACGACAAAGCCTCTACCTGCGATTTTGTGACCTCGGGACGAACTTCAAACTTTTATCTGTGTACACAACGTAGCCGAGTGTACACAACGCCGAGAAGGGCCTGTCGCTTGAGCGCCCCAGGTTGTGCCAGATAACCTTACGACAGGGGCCTGGGCATACCCCGCCGAGAGTTCCGCAGCCGCGCTCTCTGCGGCGAGGACTGTCTGAGCGCCGGGGTATGCCCAGGCGCCGTCCAGAAGAGTAAAAAGGGGGAGTAATGTACCAGCTGCCGTTTGAGGTTCCGAAGATTTCCTACGAGGAGGCGCTCGCGATCGTGCGCGGGGCGCTCCGGTTTGGCATCGAGCCGCTGCTCGAGACCGTGGAGGACATGCTCGCGGAGCTCGGAGACCCCGACCTCGCCTTCGAGTGCGTGCAGATCGCCGGCACCAACGGGAAGACCTCGACCTCTCGCTACGCGGCTGCGATTCTTGCCGGCGAGGGGCTTCGCACGGCGCTCTATACCTCGCCCGAGCTTGTGAGCTACACCGAGCGCATGGAGGTCGCCGGCGACCCGGTCTCCGAGGAGGCCTTCGCGCACGGCGTCTCGGCCGCGCACGTGGCGGGGGAGCGCGTGAACGCCCGCCGTTCGGCGCAGGGACTTCGACCCTACGACATCACCGAGTTCGACACCCTCACCGTGGCGGCGATGGTCGTCTTCGCCGAGGCGGGCGTCGACGTGGCGGTGCTCGAGTGCGGGATGGGCGGCCGCTGGGACGCCACCTCCGCCGCCAAGTCCATCCGTGCCGTCGCGGTGACCGGCATCGGCCTCGACCACATGCGCATCCTCGGGGACACGCTCGAGGAGATCGCGGGGGAGAAGGCGGCGATCATCAAGCCCGGCCGCGCCTGCGTGCTGGGCACGGGGACCGCGGACCCCAGGAGCGTCGAGGACGTGTTCCTGGAACAGGCGCGCGCCGCCGGCGTGACGCCCGTGCTCGTGCGTCCCGATGCCGCGGGCGAGAAGGACGCGGGGCTGACCGTCGCCTCCTTCCGCGTGACCAAGGTCCCACGCCGCCTGGGCGGGCCGCTCGAGCTCGACGTGACCACGCCGCGCGCGACCTATCCGGAGCTCGCCGCGCTCAAGCCCTCCTACCAGGCGCAGAACATTGCCTGCGCGGTGACGCTCGCCGAGGGGTACCTCGGTCGCGAGCTCGACGCGGAGGCGCTCTTCACCTCGATCGTCCAGTGCCCGACGCCTGGTCGCTTCCAGCTGCTGCGCCCCGAGCCGCCGCTGCTCATCGACGCCTGCCACAACCCGCAGTCGGTCGAGACCTTCCTCTCCGCGCTCGAGGACGTACTGCCCGAGGGCGAGCCGCGGCCGCTGCTTCTGGCCGCGGTGCTCGCCGACAAGGACGTCCGGGGCATCGTCGATCTTCTTTCCGGGGCGTTTCCCCGCGTCGCGGTCACCCAGACCGCGTCCCCGCGTGCGCTGCCCGCATCCGAGCTCGCCGAGCTCTTTGCCGCAGCTGGCACGGAGGTGACGGGAACGTATCCCACGGTTGAGGCCGCCGCATCGGCATTATGTGGAGAATCGTGCGTGGCGTGTGGGTCTATCACGCTTGCGGGCGAGCTTGCGGGCCTTTTCCGATAGCTTTTGCTACAATTTCGCTGTCTGTGGCGCCGCGTCCGGCGCCGTTCCGGTGTTCAAAGGAGTCCCCGATATGGCGCAAGAACTGTTCGACCAGCTCATCACCCCTGAGGTCCGCATGGTCCTCTACCTCATGGTCGTGTGCGTCGTCATGCTCTACATCCTCTCAATCGTCTACGTGATCCGTGACGCCCAGCGCCGCGGCGCGGAGCCCTGGTGGATGTGGGCCATCATCTCGGTCATCCCCGTCGTGGGTCTGCTCGCCTACGTCATCCTGCGTCCGAGCTCCTACCTCATCGATCGCGAGGAGCAGGACCTCGACATCGCCCTTCGCGAGCACCAGCTCAGCCACTACGGCATCTGCCCCAAGTGCGGCGCCCCCATCGACCGCGACTTCGTGGTCTGCCCGATCTGCAACACGCAGGTCCGCAACGTCTGCCCCACCTGCCACCGCCCGCTCAACGCGGACTGGAAGGTGTGCCCCTACTGCCGCACCCGCATCCAGTAGCGGCCCTCTGTTCTTCTCGGCATGGCGCGGCCCCGCTTCTGCGGGGCCGTTCTCGTATGGCGGGGGAGCGTCCGTGCGATCGTGGCGTCGTGTCGAGATGCACGTGCGGCTTCCGGACGGTCTGGGACGTAATACCGTCCGATCCCCGCACGTAGCCCGGACACGTGCGGCGTCCGGACGGTCTGGGATGTAATACCGTCCGATCCCCGCACGTAGCCCGGACGCGTGCGGCTTCCGGACAGTTCCGGACCCCAAACCGTCCGGTTCCCGCACGTAGGCACTTCTCGTCACCCGTCCGCGCAGATGCTGCGAATCTGTTTCCCCGCGCATGGCGAACGCCCAGTTGTGGTAAACCTATGCTGTCCAAAGACGAAAGGCGTGTCTCGATGCAGCGCATCTTCGCACATATCGCTCGAACGCAGACTATCTAGGCGTCTGTCCCTTCCCAGGGCCGGCAGGCCCCGGACAGGCGCCACATATCGCTCGACGTCGCCCTTCGGGTGGCGTGCGGGCGTTTTTCATGTTTGGAGACCATGCCAGAGAAAGGTATTCCCATGAAGGTCCTGTACAACGACGGCCACATCGACGAGTGCCCGGCCGACGAGCTCACCCACGTCGTCCGCCACAGCGCCGCCCACATCATGGCCCAGGCCATCAAGCGCCTCTACCCGGAGGCCGACTTCGCTTACGGCCCCGCGACTGACAACGGCTTCTACTACGACATCGACCTGCCCGAGGGCCAGAAGATCTCCGAGGAGGACTTCCCCGCGATCGAGGCCGAGATGAGAAAGATCGTGAAGGAGAACCTCAAGTTCACCGTCTTCGAGCTGCCCCGCGCCGAGGCCGTCGCCCTCATGGAGGAGCGCGGCGAGAAGTACAAGGTCGAGCACATCGGCGATCTGCCCGAGGACGCGCGCATCACCTTCTACCAGCAGGGTGAGTACGTCGACATGTGCGTGGGCCCGCACCTCACCTATACCAAGGCGCTCAAGGCCTTCAAGCTCACGGGCGTCTCCGGCGCCTACTGGAAGGGCGACAAGAACAACAAGATGCTCATCCGCGTGAACGGCACCGCCTTCGCCACCAAGGACGAGCTCGACGAGCACCTGCGCCTGCTCGAGGAGGCCAAGAAGCGCGACCACCGCAAGATCGGCCGCGAGATGGACATCTTCATGATGCGCGACGAGGCGCCGGGCTTCCCGTTCTTCCTGCCCAACGGCATGACGCTCAAAAACGAGCTGCTCAACTACTGGCGCGAGATCCACCGCGCCGCCGGCTACGTGGAGATCTCCACGCCCATGATCATGAGCAAGGAGCTCTGGAAGACCTCCGGCCACTGGGACCACTACAAGGACAACATGTACTCCACGATCATCGACGACGAGGAGTACTGCGTGAAGCCCATGAACTGCCCGGGCGGCGTACTCGTGTACTCCTCTAAGCCGCACAGCTACCGCGAGCTTCCCATCCGCGCGGGCGAGATCGGCCTCGTGCACCGTCACGAGATGCGCGGCGCCCTGCACGGCCTCTTCCGCGTGCGCTGCTTCAACCAGGACGACGCCCACCTCTTCGTGCGCCCCGACCAGCTCACCGACGAGATCATCGGCGTCGTGAACCTGATCGACTCGGTGTACGAGAAGTTCGGCTTCACCTACCACCTCGAGCTCTCCACCCGCCCCGAGGACTCCATGGGCTCGGACGAGGACTGGGAGCGCGCCGAGGAGGCCCTGCGCGTGGCCCTCGAGAAGCTCGGCAAGGACTACGTGGTCAACGAGGGCGACGGCGCCTTCTACGGCCCCAAGATCGACTTCCACCTGGAGGACTCGCTCGGGCGCACCTGGCAGTGCGGCACCGTGCAGCTCGACTTCCAGATGCCGATCAACTTCGACCTGGAGTACACGGACGCCGACGGCTCCAAGAAGCGCCCGATCATGCTGCACCGAGTGTGCTTCGGCTCCATCGAGCGCTTCATCGGCATCCTTATCGAGCACTTCGCCGGCAAGTTCCCCACCTGGCTCGCCCCGTGCCAGGTGAAGGTCCTGCCGGTCTCCGAGAAGAGTCGCGACTACGCGCGCTCGGTGACGGAGAGGCTCGAGGCCGCCGGCATCCGCGCCGTGCTCGACGAGCGCGACGAGAAGATCGGCTACAAGATTCGCGAGGCCCGCAACGTCGACCGCCCACCCTACATGCTCATCATCGGCGAGCAGGAGGTCGAGGCCGGTAACGTGTCCGTGCGCGACCGCTCCAACGAGACCGTGACGCGCGAGCTCGACGAGTTCATCTCCGACGTCGTGTCCGAGATCGCCGAGCGCCGCTAAGTGGGCGAGAAGGACCTCGACATAGACGCTCTGCTGGCGCTCTCGTCCCAGATGGGACGGGAGCGCTGGCGCGTTCTCTCGGATGCCGCGCAGGTGGTGGCCAACTACCTCGTCTGCCACCCGCGCGTCGAGGCCGTGCGCTACCCGGGGCTGAAGGCCGATCCCGACTTCCCGCGCGCGGCGAACGCCCTTGTGGGCGGCTTCGGGCCGCGCGTGGCCTATCGCGTGGCGGGCGACGCGGCGGGGGAGTGGCGCCTCTGGGAGGCCGACGCGCGCGACGCGCGCCAGCAGGTCATGGAGCTCGAGAGCGCCCTGTAGCTACAGGATGGGGCAGACGCCCCGTGGGGCAGATACCCCACTCGCGGACGGAGCGTCAGAGGACCTCGACCTCGGCCTCCTCGCAGTACTTCTTGAAGTGCTCGGTCAGGTTTTCGTCGGAGACCACGCAGTCCACGTCGGCGAGGTCGCAGATCTTGAACGTGCTTCTCTGCCCGAGCTTGGAGGAGTCCATGAGCACGACGGTCCTCTCGGCGTGGGCGATGAGCGCGCGCTTGAGGGCCGCCTCGTCGTCCGAGCCGCAGGCGAAGCCCGAGGAGGACTGAAACGACGTCACCCCCAGGAAGAGCAGGTCGAAGGAGAGCTCGCCGACCTGCTCGATGGTCTTGGAGCCGTTGAGGCTCATGCTGAAGCGGTTGAGGCTGCCGCCGACCATGATCGTGCGGGCCCTCTCGAGGCGCGCGAGCTCCGCCGCGCAGGTGAGGCTGTTGGTGAAGGCGAGCATGCGCACGTCGTCGAGCTCGCGGGCGAGCGCCGTCGTGGTGGTGCCGGAGTCGAGAAAGATCGTGCTGTCCGGACGGACGAGCCCCTTGGCCTTGCGGGCGATGAGCGCCTTGGCCTCGACGTTTCTGGTGCTGCGGTTGAGCAGGAGGTCGTCGGTCCCCACGACGTACTCCACCGAGCGGGCGCCCCCGTGGGTGCGCACGATGCGGCGAGCCTCGTCGAGGGCCTTGAGGTCGGTGCGCAGCGTCATCTCGGAGACGTTGGAGAACGCCTTCTTGAGCTGGCCGAACGTGACGCTTCCCTCGGCGGTGACAAACTGCGCGATCGCGTCGCGGCGCTCCTGCATGCTCGTGCTCATCTGGAGACCTCCCGTCCTCTTGGTCTCGTCATTTTATATCGAAGGCGCCCCCGGACGCGCGCGACGTCCGGGGGCGCCTGCCGTGCGCCCAGGGGGCTCTAATGGCCTAGGCCTCGGTCCAGTGCTCGAGCAGGTAGCGCTCGGCGGCCGGGCACCAGAGTCCGCGGTTGGCCTCGACGATGTCGGCGAGGCCGGCGTAGCGCTCGTCCTCGTCAGCCTTGGCGCGCAGGTCCTCGAGCGCCGTGAGCGGCATGCTCACGTGCGTGTAGATGAGCTTCTTGCCGCCCGGGATCTTGGGCAGCTCGAGCGTGGTCTGGGCGGCCGCGTCGAGGCCTCCCACGTGGGTGACCATGACGGAGGGGTCAATGCGGTCGGCAGCCGTGAGCTCGAGCGACTCGACCATGTCGTCGGTGTTGCCGCCCGTGGTGCCCATCACGTGGTGGGAGCCGTAGTGCACCTCGTAGAAGTTCATCTTCGCCGAGAAGTTCTTGTCGGTGGGGCCGGCAAAGAAGTTAAGGCAGCCGTCGCGGCCCAGGATCGCGTCGGAGAGCGTGACCACCGGGGCGACCGGGGCGTAGCAGAGCACGTCGTCAAAGCCGGTGCCGCCAGAGACCTCGCGCAGCGCCGCCACCTGGTCCTCGTAGGCGCCGTTGTTGATGAAGACGAGGTCGATGCCCGTCTCGGCCTTGACCTCCTCGGGCGGGAAGAGCTCCGCGGCGCGGTCCAGGCGCTCCTGGTTGATGTCGGCCACGCACACCAGCGCCGGGCGACGGTCGCAGTGCAGGGCGTAGGTGAGCGCCCCCAGGCCCATGGGGCCCGCGCCGGCCACGATGGCGAGCTTGCCGCCCTCGCGGATGCCCATCTCGTGGGTGTAGACGCCCATCTGCGTGTGGTAGGCGGCGTGGAAGGCGCCGATCGAGCAGCTCATGGGCTCGGCGAGCGACGCCTGGTAGTACGCCTCGCCGGTGTACTCGAGCAGGCAGTCGCACTCCATGACCTCGGCCGGCAGGATGCAGTAGGTGGCGTCGCCGCCGCAGAACTCGTAGGAGTAGCCCGGGCTCCACATGGTGCCCTTGTAGTTGAGGGCGGGCTGGATGGTGAACTTCATGCCGGGCTTGAAGCGGTCGGCCCACTTGGCGCCCACCTCCACGATGTCGCCGGCAAACTCGTGGCCCATGATGGCGGGGTGTACGGCCACGTCCTCGTGCACGCGCTTGTGGTCGACGCCGAGCGTGGCGCACTTGTACGTGGACATGCAGATGCTGTCGGAGACGACCTTCACGAGCACCTCGTCATCCTTGATCGCGGGAAGCTCGAACTCCTCCAGACGCAGGTCGTTAGCCGCGTGGAGACGCACTGCCTTTGCCTTCATGATGGTTCCTCTCTGTGATGTTGACAATGTCGTCAGGTTCTTTTGTCAACTTTTGACAATGTCGTCAGGTTCTTTTGTCAACCTGCGGTGCCCTAGAGCTCCTCGAGCGAGACCTTGTCGAGAAGCGAGTCCACGAGCTCTCGTTCGGCGGCCTGCGTGCCGGACTGCATGACGTTGGCGGCGCCGGTGGCCATCGCCAGGCGCGCAGTCTCGTCGAGCCCCATGCCGCGCTCCTCGGCAAAGGCGAGGGCGGCGACCACGGAGTCCCCGGCGCCGACCGTCGATCCCACGCGCACCTTGGGAGAGCGGGCGAGAAGGACGCGCTCGCCCTCCACGAGCACGGCGCCCCGGCCACCCATGGAGACGACCACGCGGGACACCCCGGCGTCCACGAGCTTTCTCGCCACGACGGCCACCTCCCGCTCGTCGTGGAGCTTCTTGCCGCAGAGGCGCTCGAGCTCGGCGTCGTTGGGCTTCACGAGGAAGGGCGACGCGTCGAGCCCGCGGGTGAGCGCGTCGCCGTCGGCGTCGAGGAAGACCTTCGCGCCCGCCTTGGCGCAGGCGCGGCCCCAGGCGGCGTAGGTCGCGACCGGGGCGCCCTTGGGAAGGCTTCCCGAGAGCACGACGATGTCGCCGGACATGAGGCCCTGGGCGAGCCCCCCGAGCATCGCGTCGAGCTGAGACACGGTGGCCTCGGGGCCCGGCTCGTTGATGTCGGTGTAGGTGCCGAGCTTCTCGTCGACGACCTTGAGGTTGGTGCGGGTCTCCCCGTTTGCCTCGAAGGCCCACACGTCGATTCCGGCTTCGGCGAGCATCGAGGAGATCTTCTCGCCGACCGACCCTCCCAGCAGCGCGACGGCGCGGCTCGTCCCGCCGAGCTTCGCGATCACCTTCGAGACGTTGATGCCCTTGCCGCCCGGGTCCACGCGAAGCTCCGTGATGCGGTTGACTTCGTCGAGGGTGAAGCCGGGGACCCGCGCCGTCTTGTCGAGCGCCGGGTTCAGCGTGACGGTGTAGATCATCGGGCTGCTCCTTTCTTTCGTCCTTCTCGCTAAAACTGTCGAAACAAAAGTCAACAGTCATCATAACGACAATACTTGAGTTGTCAATACAAAAGGAAAGTTGACAGAAACCACACCGTTCACACCCTAAAATATGCCGTTTAACGGCAATTCAAGAAACCGAGAAGAACTATCGAAACAAAATCTTAGAATGACAACCGTTGAAACAAAAGTCACGGGCGCAGCCCATCCTGTTCAACGCGTCGACCCGTTGCGACGGGTCTTAGGAAGGAGGGACCGATGTCGATCAGAGAAGGTCTCTCTAAGTTCGGCAAGTTCCTCAGCGGCATGGTCATGCCCAACATCGGCGCCTTCATCGCCTGGGGCTTTCTGACCGCCCTGTTCATCCCGACGGGCTGGCTGCCCAACGAGCAGTTCGCGAGCATCGCCACGCCCATGCTCAGCTATCTCATCCCCGTGCTCATCGCCGCCCAGGGCGGATACCTCACCGGCGGCGACCGCGGTCGCATCGCCGGCGCCATCGCCGTCATCGGCTGCATCGCGGGAGCCCCCGACACCACCATGCTCATGGGCGCCATGGTCATGGGCCCGTTCGCCGGCTGGGTCGTCAAGTTGTTCGACCGGTTCATGGAGGGCCGCACGCCCGCGGGCTTCGAGATGCTGATCGACAACTTCTCGGTGGGCATCATCGGCATGCTGCTCGCGATGCTCGGCTACATCGCCATCGGCCCGATCATGACCACCATCCTCGCCGTGCTCATGGGCGGCGTGCAGATCCTCATGCAGTACGGCCTCATGCCGCTGCTCGCCATCTTCATCGAGCCCGCCAAGGTGCTCTTCCTCAACAACGCCATCAACCACGGCATCTTCACGCCCATCGGCATCGCGCAGGCCGAGGCCACGGGGCGCTCCATCATGTACATGCTCGAGGCCAACCCCGGCCCGGGCCTCGGCGTCCTTCTCGCGTACTGCTTCTTCTGCAAGGACGCGAAGACCCGTCAGTCCGCCCCGGGCGCGGTGATCATCCACTTCTTTGGTGGCATCCACGAGATCTACTTCCCGTACGTGCTCATGAATCCCAAGGTCATCGTCGCGCCGATCGTGGGCAACATGTGCGCCATCGCGTGGTACAGCTTCACCGGAGCCGGCCTCACCTCCGCGGCCTCCCCGGGCTCGATCATCGCCTTCATCTCGATGACGCCCTCCGACCTCATGCTCGTGAATCTCGCCGGCGTGGCCATCGCCGCGGGCGTCTCCTTTGCCATCGCCGTGCCGCTCGTGCGCTCGATGGCCGTGGCCGACCTCGACCAGGCGAGCCAACAGATGCGCGAGATGAAGGGCTCCGCCGAGGCGGCCGTCATCTCCGACACCCAGGGCGGCAAGATCGTCTTTGCCTGCGACGCCGGCATGGGCTCCTCCGCCATGGGCGCCACCCGCTTCCGCAACCGCGTCAAGGCGGAGCGCCCCGACCTCACCGTCGAGCACTCGAGCGTCGACACCGTCCCCGGGGACGCGAGCATCGTCGTCTGCCAGCGGGTGCTCTCGGAACGCGCCCGCAAGAGCGCCCCGCAGGCCCAGATCGTGACCATCGACAACTTCCTCGACGACCCGGCGCTCGACGCGCTCTACAAGGCGCTCACGCAGATCTCCCACGCCTCCGAGCTCATGGAGACCACGCCCGCCCCGGCGCCCGCCCAGCAGGCCGAGGCCGACGACCGCCCGAGCCTCGCCATCACCGCCGCCGACGTCCAGCTGGGCCTGGCCCCCGTCGACCGCGAGAGCTGCATCCGCGCCTCCGGCGCCCTGCTCGTCGAGCGCGGCTGCGTCGAGCGGCCCTACGTCGACGCCATGGTCGAGCGCGACCGCCTCACGAGCGTCTACATCGGCATGGGCATCGCCATCCCGCACGGCACCAACGAGGCCAAGGACGCCGTCGAGCGGACCGGCGTGGTGCTGCAGCAGTACCCTGAGGGCATCTCCTGGGGCGACGAGCGCGCCCAGCTCGTCTTCGGCATCGCCGGCAGGGGAGAGGAGCACCTCGAGGTCCTCGCCAACATCTGCCGGATCCTCGAGGACGAGGCGGTGCTCGAGAAGATGAAGACGACCGACGACGTGGACTGGGTCGTGAGCGTCCTCTCTGGCCGCGCGTGACAGACACCCCGGAGGTGTTTGTCCCACTCGCGCCGCCCGTCCCGTATCGTCCCGAGGGTATGTACACCGCCCTCTGAGGGTATGTACACCCCGCCATCAAGTGCGGGCTGTAAACCCGCAGGTCAGGGCGTTGCCGAGAAGAACGTGCCTTCGGGTCGGTGTACATACCCTCAAGGCCGGGTGTACAAACCCTCATGGCGGGCAGCCTCGCCGCCCGCGGGCGCCGGGCCGACGCCCGTCTGGCATGCTCGTTGGGACGAGCGTCCAAGTGATGCTATACTCCAAGAGATTTATCTGTGTTGCCGTACCAAAGCGCTTTACCCTGTCCTTTGTACGACCGCGGCGCCGATGCGTCGACGCACGGTCCGAGAAATAGGAGGAACGCATGGCAGACATCGTCAGGACCCCGATCGACAGCGTCGAGGCGCTGCAGGAGCGCATCAAGGAGATGCGCGTCGCGCAGGCCGAGTTCGCGACGTTCACCCAGGAGCAGGTGGACAAGATCTTCTATGAGGCCGCCATGGCCGCCAACAAGGCGCGCATCCCGCTTGCCAAGATGGCCGTCGAGGAGACCGGCTACGGCGTCATGGAGGACAAGGTCATCAAGAACCACTATGCCTCCGAGTACATCTACAACAAGTACAAGGACATGAAGACGTGCGACGTCATCTCCGACGATCCCGCCTTCGGCTACAAGCAGATCGCCGAGCCCCTGGGCATCGTCGCCGCCGTTATCCCGACGACCAACCCCACGTCCACGGCCATCTTCAAGACCCTCATCTCCCTGAAGACCCGCAACGCCATCCTCATCTCCCCGCACCCGCGCGCCGGCAAGTGCACCGCCGAGGCCGCCCGCATCGTGCGCGAGGCCGCCGAGGCCGCCGGTGCCCCCAAGGGCATCATCGACTGGGTCGACGTGCCGTCCCTCGACATGACCTCCGAGCTCATGCGCTCCGCCGACATCATCCTCGCCACCGGCGGCCCGGGCATGGTCAACGCCGCGTACTCCTCCGGCAAGCCCGCCCTGGGCGTCGGCCCGGGCAACAACCCGGCCATCATCGACGACACCGCCGACATCGAGCTCTCCGTCAACTCGATCATCCACTCCAAGACCTTTGACTACGGCATGATCTGCGCCACCGAGCAGAACGTCATCGTCCTCGACAAGGTCTACAACAAGGTCAAGGCCGAGTTCCAGAAGCGCGGCTGCTACTTCCTCCAGGGCGACGAGATCGCCAAGGTCGGCAACACCGTCATCGTCAACGGCGGCGTCAACGCCAAGATGGTCGGCCAGCCCGCCCCCAAGATCGCCGAGGCCGCCGGCGTGTCCGTCCCCGCCAGCACCAAGGTGCTCATCGGCGAGGTCGAGTCCGTCGAGCCCACCGAGCCCTGGGCCCACGAGAAGCTGACCACCATCCTCGGCATGTATCGCGCCAAGAACTGGGAGGACGCCCTCTCCAAGGCCGAGCGCCTCATCGCCGACGGCGGCTACGGCCACACGAGCTCGCTCTTTATCGACACGCGCGAGACCGAGAAGATGGCCGAGCACGCCAAGCGCATGAAGACGTGCCGCATCCTCATCAACACCCCGGCCGCCCAGGGCGGCATCGGCGACATCTACAACTTCAAGATGCCGCCGTCGCTGACGCTCGGCTGCGGCTCCTGGGGCGGCAACTCCGTCTCGGGCAACGTCGGCCCCCAGCACCTGCTCAACATCAAGTCCGTCGCAGAGAGGCGTGAGAACATGCTGTGGTTCCGTGTTCCCGAGAAGGTCTTCTTCAAGAAGGGCTGCATGCCCGTGGCCCTGCGCGAGCTCTCCGAGGTCTACGGCAAGAAGCGCGCCTTCATCGTCACCGACTCCTTCCTCTACAAGAGCGGCTTCACCAAGAAGATCGAGGCGTCCCTCGACGAGCAGGGCATCGTCTACTCGAGCTTCTGGTCCATCTCGCCCGACCCCAAGCTCCAGGACTGCGAGCGCGGCCTCGAGCAGGTCAAGGCCTTCGAGCCTGACTGCATCATCGCCATCGGCGGCGGCTCCGCGATGGACGCCGGCAAGATCATGTGGATGATGTACGAGCACCCCGAGGCCAAGTTCGAGGACATGGCCATGGACTTCATGGACATCCGCAAGCGCGTCTACACCTTCCCGCAGATGGGCGAGAAGGCCTTCTTCGTGGCCATCCCCACCTCCTCCGGCACCGGCTCCGAGGTCACGCCCTTCTCGATCATCACCGACGCCAACACGGGCACCAAGTGGCCGATCGCCGACTACCAGCTCCTGCCCAACATGGCCATCGTCGACACCGACAACATGATGACCCAGCCCAAGGGCCTGACCGCCGCCTCCGGCGTCGACGTCCTGACGCACGCCCTCGAGGCCTACGTCTCCATCATGGCGTCCGACTACACCGACGGCCTCGCCCTGCGCGCTATGAAGCTCGTCCTGACCTATCTCGAGCGCGCCTATGACGACGGCACCGACGTCGAGGCCCGCGACCACATGGCCAACGCCTCCTGCCTCGCCGGCATGGCCTTCGCCAACGCCTTCCTCGGCGTCAACCACTCGATGGCCCACAAGCTCGGTGCCTATCACCACATCGCTCACGGCCTGGCCAACGCGGTCATCCTGACCCGCGTCATGCGCTACAACGCCGCCGAGCGCCCGGTGAAGATGGGCACCTTCCCGCAGTACGACCACCCCAAGACCCTCGCGCGCTACGCGGAGGCCGGTCGCTTCTGCGGCATCAAGGGCCGCACCGACCAGGAGGTCTTCGAGAACTTCATCGCCCGCATCGAGGAGCTCAAGGCTCACGTGGGCGTGCCCGAGACCATCGCCGGCTTCGGCGTGACCGAGGAGGACTTCCTCGCCACGCTCGACGAGATGTCCGAGAACGCGTTCAACGACCAGTGCACCGGCGCCAACCCGCGCTACCCGCTCATCTCCGAGATCAAGGAGCTCTACCTCGACGCCTTCTACGGCCGTGAGCCCAGCTCCTACGAGGACTAGTCCCAGCCGGTTCTTCTCGTTGCCCAGAAGGAGGCAGCAATGGAACTTTCTGACAGCAAGCAGGTCATCGTCGAGCGCCACAACAAGGCCGTCTACGTCGATGGCGACCGCATCGTGAAGGTCTTCAAGGCCGAGAAGCCGGCCTCTGACGTCTTCAACGAGGCCCTGAACATCGCCCGCGTCGTCGAGGCCGGCGTGCGCGTCCCCAAGGTTCTCGAGGTCTCCCAGGTCGCCGACGGCTCTTGGGCCCTGGCCACCGAGTACGTCCAGGGCGTCACCATGCGCTCGCTCATGGACGCCGCCGAGGGCACGCCCGAGTACGACAAGCTCCTCGAGCAGTTCGTGGACTTCCAGCTGGAGATCCAGAACACCCCCGCGTCCGACCTCATGAAGGACCAGAAGACCAAGATCGCCGGCATGGTGGGCAAGGTCAAGGAGCTCGACCCGTCCGTGCGTTACGACCTCCAGATGCGCGCCGACCGCATGGCCCCCGGCCGTGCCATCTGCCACTGCGACTACAACCCCTCCAACGTCATCGTGGCCGAGGACGGCACGCTCTACGCCTGCGACTGGACCCACGTCACCCGCGGCCTCCCCGAGGCCGACGCGGCTATGACCTACATCCTCTTCAAGATGTATCACCCCGGCCACGCCGAGTCCTACCTTGACGTCTTCTCCAAGAAGGCCGACATCGCCAAGCAGAAGGTGCACTACTGGGTGCCCGTCATGGCCGCCGCCGAGCTCTCCCGCGGCCGCAAGGACGCCGAGGAGTTCCTCCGCAGCCAGGTCGACGCCGCGCTCGACATCGACTAGCGCCGGCGCTCGCGCAAGCTCACAGGGCCCGTCAGCTTTGGCTGGCGGGCCCTTTTCATGTGGTGGAGACGACTTCGTGGAGGTTGCGCGGGACGGCGCTTGGGCTAAGCTGTTAGGCGAGAAACACGACGGGGGAGAAGAACATGCGTGACAAGCGTCCTGTGATCATCGGGCTCGTGGCGGCGGTCGTGATCGTCGCCGCCCTCGGCGCCGCGTTTGCACTCGGGGTCTTTCGCTCGGACGCGGAGCGCGCGACCGACGCCGTGAGCGAGCTGCTCGAGAGCTACGTCGTCCCCGTCGCAGACGAGGAGGGCGTGGAGCCCGAGGACAGCGCCTGGCCCGCCGCCGACTTCGGCGACGCGGCAACGATGGAGCTGCTCCAGAAGTACGGGGTGAGCGCCGACGAGTGGCACCGCCACTGCTTCGCCAACTTCTCCTACGAGGTGGGGGAGGCCTCGGTCGAGGGCGACGCGGGCTCGGTGAGCGTCACCGTCACCAACGCGAGCCTGACCTCGGCCGTCAACGCCGCCGGTGCGGACTTCACGTCCTTCTCGGCCACGCAGGAGTCGCAGGACACCTATGCCCAGGGAGGGAAGGCGGCGCTGTTCGCCTATCTCGTGCAGCGCGTCTACGCGCACCTCGACGCCAACGAGTCGCCGGTCACCACAACGGTGGACGTCCCGTGCGCCAAGGGCGAGGACGGCTCCTGGGCCGCGCAGGTCTCTGGCAACGAGGCGTTCTTCTCGGCCCTGTACGGCGGCTCCAACGTCATCTCCGGCCTCGCGACGCCCGTCGAGGGCACCGAGGCCGCGGCCGAGCAGCCCGCGGCCTAGCTGGCGGCGGGTCCTCGCCTAACGCCGCGCGCGCAGCGAGCCGAGGAAGGGCTTGCGCGGGGCCTCATCGCCCGCGACGCGAAGGTACGTGACGTACTCGAATCCCACGCCCTCCTCGGTCACGCCCCCGGGCTCGCGGGACTCGACGACCCAGGACTCGCTGGCGTCGAGGTTGGGGAACCACGCGTCCGCCTGCGCCTCGCAGGCGTTCACGGTCACGTAGGCGCGCTCGCAGCGGGGGAGCAGCGCCTCGTAGATCGACGCCCCGCCGATGAGCCACACGCCATCGGGATCCTCGTCCCCCACGAGCGCGAGCGCGGCCTCGGGCGAGCTCGCGACCTCGACGCCCTCCGGGTCGTAGTCGAGCCGCCCGGAGACGACGATGTTGCGGCGGCCCTTGAGGGGGCCGCCAGGGAAGCTCTCGAGCGTCCGCCGTCCCATGATGACGGTCCCGCCCATCGTGAGCTCGACGAAGCGGCGCATGTCCGCGCGGTTGCGGACGAGCAGCTGGCCGTCGAAGCCGATGCCCCAGTCCTGCGTGACGGAAACGATGGCGTTCATGGGTCCTCCTAGACGGCGATGGGGATGTTGGTCACCTGCGGCCCGTGCTCGTAGCCCTCGACGATCAGGTCGTCGGTGGTGAAGTCGTAGAAGTCCCTGACCTCGGGGTTCAGGCGAACGCGCGGGGCCGGATGGGTGGGCCTGGAGATGAGCTCGCGCACGACGTCGACGTGGCGGTCGTAGATGTGGGCGTCGGCGATCATGTGCACGAGCTCGCCGGCGTTCATGTCCGAGACCTGCGCGACCATCATGAGCAGGATCGCGTACTGGCAGACGTTCCAGTTGTTGGCCGCGAGCACGTCCTGGCTGCGCTGGACGAGGACCATGTTGAGGGTCGGGCGGTCGTCGCCCGCCTCCTGCGTCACGTTGTAGATGGCGTTGTAGGCGCAGGGGTAGAGGTTCATCTCGCTGAGGTCGGCGAAGGTGTAGAGGTTGGTCATGATGCGGCGGGAGTAGGGGTTCTCGCGCAGGTCCTTGAGGACGCGGTCCATCTGGTCGTAGTCGCCGTCGGGATAGTGGCTCTTGACGCCCACCTGGTATCCGTAGGCCTTGCCGATCGAGCCCGTCTCGTCGGCCCACTCGTCCCAGATGTGCGAGTTGAGGTCGTGGATGTTGTTGGACTTTCGCTGGTAGATCCAGAGTACCTCGTCCATGGCGGACTTGAGGGCGGTCCTGCGCAGCGTGAGCGCCGGGAACTCCTCGCGAAGGTCGTAGCGGTTGCACACGCCAAAGCGCTTGATGGTGTAGGCGGGCGTGCCGTCCTCCCAGCGCGGGCGGACCTTCTGGCCCTCGGTCGTGGTGCCGTGCTCGATGATGTCGGAGCACATCGAGATGAAGAGTTCGTCAGCCTTGCTCATGGGTATCCTTTCGGGCTCGTCCTAGAGCGTGGGGAGCCACTGGCTGTGAAAGTCGCGGTCGTGGTGGGCGTCGTAGCCCAGCTCGTCGAGCAGGTAGGGGAGGATGTCGTCTTCTGTGAGGCCGTAGGGCGAGGAGTCGGTCTCGAGCACCCATGAGGTGCCGCCGTACCTGCCGTCGCGGTACGCGACGTCGGCGAGGGCTCCCGCGCAGCTCGAGAGGCCCGAGACGAGCCCCAGCAAGAGCAGCGCCACGATGGCGAAGAGCACGTACGCCCCGGGGCCGCTGGCGTTGTCCGGGCTCGTCGTGGCGCTTGCGGTCTCGATGACGTCGGCGGCCTCGCGCGCGTCCTTCTCGGTGGCTTCCTGTGCCTGGTCCATGTTCCCTCCGGGTTGCGTCGCGCCTTTGGCGCGCCTGGCGTGCGGGCGCCTGAGGCGTCCCTAGAGCATCTGGTCGCTGAAGACCTCGTCCCAATAGTAGGTGAGGCCGGCCATCAGCGCGCGGTCGGCGGGCAGCCACTCGACGTCGAGCAGCTCGTCTCGGCCGAGCCAGCGCAGCTCCGAGTGTACGCCCTCGGCGGGCGTGGGCTCGGCTCCGGGCGCGAGCGCGCAGACGTAGCAGTCCATCGTGAGGTGAAAGTCCGGATAGTCGTGCTCGACGGTGTCGTAGAGCCACGAGACCCCGAGCTCGCAGCCGAGCTCCTCGCGGATCTCGCGGCGCAGGGCGTCCGCCGAGCCCTCGCCCGGCTCAACCTTGCCTCCCGGGAGCTCCCAGAGGCCCTCCTGCGGGCCGCCCGCCCTCCTTGCCGCCAGCACCTTGCCGCCACGATGGATGATGCCGGCTCCCACGCGAACGCTCATGCGAGCTCCTTTCGACCTTGGATTCTGACGAGCGCGGAGGTGGCCCCGTCGGCGCCGTGCCTGAGTTCGACGTCCCAGCCGCCCTCGCAGGGGTGCACGACCGGCACGATCTTGTCCCCGAGAAACGCCATCGTGCGGTACTGGACCTGCAGGGTGAGCGGGCACGCGGGCGCCTGGGCGCCGCGGGCCTCGAGCGCCTCGAGCGCGAAGGCGACGTAGCGCGCGTTGTTGACGTGATGGTTGGTGTCGAGGTCGCGCCGGGCGACGACGATCTCGGGCGCGCGCTCGCCCTCGCCCGCGGGCACGATGCGTCGCGCGAGCGGGGCCATCTCGATGGGGGGCTCGTCGGAGAGGTAGACGCGCTGGTCCTCGGGGACGCGCGTGGCCCTTCCGCGGACGGAGTCGTAGACGAACCACTGCGTGTTGGCCCGCACGATGCGCTCGCCGCCCGCCTCCAGCTGGAAGTTCCTGAGTGCGTGGGCCCGGGTGAGCTCGTAGCACCACGTGGAGACGCGGATGCGCTCCCCAAAGGCGGGGAGCCGGTCGACCTCGATGCGCCAGTTGGCGAGCACCCAGGCAAGACCGCGGCCCGTGAGGCCGTCGAGCCCCATGCCCATCTCGTCCGACTGGAAGGTCGAGCAGTCTTGCAGGTAGTTCATCAGCGAGAAGAGCGAGAGCCTCCCGGCCTCGTCGCACTCGCTGTAGCGTATCCGTCCCTCGAATGAGTACATGTTTCCCCTTCGCTTCTCCACTACACCTTAGCAGTTCGGCGCGGGCGCGCGGGGTGTAGAATCCGTTGTCGACGCTTGACACTGGCGTCAGGTTACATTGTCAACTTGACACTGACGTCAGGTTATATTGTCAACTTCGTCGCGAGGCGTTCGGTGAAAGGGGCACCTGTGGATACGGTGAGGTTTGCGACCATCGGCACGAGCGGCATCTGCGAGCAGTTCTGCGCGGCGCTCGCCGAGGCCCCGGGGGCCGAGCTCGTCGCCTGCTACTCGCGCGACCTCGAGCGCGCCCGCGAGTTCGGGGCGCGCTTCGGGGCACGGCTGTTCTTCGACGACCTCGCGAGCCTCGCCGCCTGCGACGAGGTCGACGCCGTCTACGTGGCGAGCCCCAACGGCGCCCACGCGGCCCAGGCGCTCGCGATGGTCGCCGGCGGCAAGCACGTCCTGGTGGAGAAGGCGTTCGCCGCCAACGAGCGCGAGGCGCGCGGCGTCTTCGAGGCGGCCTACGCGGCGGGCGTCGTCGCGATGGAGGCCGTGCGCAGCCTTCACGTGCCGAGCTTCGCACAGATCGAGAAGATCGTGGCGGAGGACCTCGGCCAGGTCCGCAAGGCCACGATGCGCTTCTCCAAGGTGACCTCCCGCATGGGGCGGCTGCTCGCCGGCGAGCGCATCAACATCTTCGACCCCGCCCTCGCGGGCGGCGCGCTCATGGACATCGGCGTCTACTGCGTGGAGCCCGCCGTCGCGCTCTTCGGCGAGCCCGACGTGGTCCGCTCGGTCTCGGTGACCACGAGGGTCCCCGGGACCGCGGAGGACGACCCGCTCTCGACGATCGACCTCGCGGGTGAGGCCCTTCTCGGCTACGGCGACAAGGTCGTGAGCCTCTCCTTTGGCAAGACGAGCGACGACGTCCTGGGCTCGCAGGTCGAGGGCGAGCGCGGCACCGTCGTGTGGGACGCTATCTCCTGCCCGGTCAACGTCCGCCTGCACGTTCCCGAGGGCGGGGGGCAGGTCTTCCGCATGGGCGAGTCCAGGCTCGAGCCCGTCGAGACCAGCGTTCCCGAGAAGGACATGGTCTGCGAGATCGCCGACTTCGTCGCCGCCGTGCACGGCGACGCCGACGCCCTCGAGCGCCGCGAGCGCTTCGAGCGCGTGACGCTCGGGTCGCTGCGCGTCATGGACCAGATCCGCGCCCAGGCGGGGGTGCGCTTCCCGGCGGACCTCGCGTGAGCGCACCCACCAAGGCAGACATCTCCGCCGGCGTCTCGGCGGCGCTTCCCGTGATGATGGGCTACGTGGCCATCGGCATCCCGTGCGGCGTCATGGCCGCCGAGGTCGGGCTCTCGCCGGCTGTCGCGTTTCTGCTCTCCGCGACTTTCTACTCGGGCGCGGGGCAGTTCATGATGGCCTCGCTCGCGCTCGCCGGGACGCCCGTCGCCTCGATGGTCGCGAGCGTCGCGCTCGTGAGCACGCGCCAGCTGCTCTACTCCGCCGCGCTCTCGCCCTACGTCCGGGAGGCCCCGCGCCCGCTCGCGGCCCTCTTCGCGGCGACGGTCACCGACGAGAGCTTCGGCGTCAACATGGAGCGCTTCGCCGCCGGCGCGTGGTCGCCGACGCGAGCCACCGTCGTCAACGTCGCGAGCATGCTCTCCTGGGCGTCCGCCAACGCGCTCGGCGCCCTCGTGGGGCCGGCGCTCGCCATCCCCGCGGACATCATGTCCTTCGCGATGACGGCGATCTTCATCTGCCTGCTCGCGGGACAGCGCTGGTCGCGTGTGACGCTCGTCGTGGCCGCGACCTCGGCCGCCTCCGTGGTGGCGCTCAAGCTGCTCGGGGCGGGCTCGCTCTCTGTTCTGCTGGGCGCCGTCGCCGGCGTCGCGGCCGGGCTCGTGGCGGGATCGCCGGGACGCGGGAGGGGAGAGGACAGATGAGCTCGAGCGACTTTCTCGTCTTCTACGTCTGCGTGCTCGCGGTCATTCTCGCCTGCCGGTGCGTGCCGCTTCTGGCCCTCGGCGGGCGCGAGCTTTCTCCGCGCGTGAGCGAGGCGCTCGGGCTGATCCCGGCGGCGGCCTTCGCTGCGCTCGTCGCTAACGACCTCTTCGACCCGGCGACGGCCCCCAACGTCCCGGCGCTTCTCTCCGCGCTCGCCGTCTTGGTGGTGGCGAGAAGGACGGGGTCGCTCATCTGGTGCGCCCTCGTGGGCATGGGCGCCTACGCGCTTCTTTGCCTGGCGGCGTGACCCGGGCCCTCGCGGCCGGCGTTACTTTGGGTAGGCGATGACGCTCGACTCGCCGAAGCGCGAGGAGCCGTCGTCCGCCGAGCCGTAGGGGCTCATGGCGTCCACGACCAGGCGCGCCGACGCGGGCAGGACCCGCGCGGTGTAGGAGCTCACGGCTTCGGCGACGACCTCGCCGTCGACCTCGAGCGGGACCGGCCGCGTGGACTCCACCGTGATCTCCCGCCCCGAGAAGCTCTCGATGTGCGGGCGCCCGATCGCCTTGCCGGTGGGGTCCACCAGGCCAAAGGCGAGGGGCTTCAGCAGCTGCGCGGCGCCCTCGGTCTCGACCACGATCACGTTGAGCAGGCCGTCGTCCATGCGGCAGTCGGGGACGAGCTGGATGTCCCCCTGGATCATCGCGTTGTTGGCGACGAGGCAGGTGATGCCGTCGCGCTCGTAGGCCTTCCCGTCGACGGTGATGGTGAAGTGCTCGACGCTCGGCCTGAGGTTGGCGAGCGCGGCGGCGAAGTAGGCGGCCTGGCCCATGATCGCCTTGTTGGGGAGGGCCGCCTGCATGATCTGCGCGTCGAAGCCCGTCCCGGACATGAGCGCGAAGCCGCGCGCGCGTCGCTCGCCCGTCTCGTCCTCCCAGCCGATCTCGCCGAGGTCGATCGTCGCGGTCTTGCCCACGCGGCAGGCGCGCGCGAGCGCGGCGGGCTCGGGGGCGTTGCCGATGTTGGCGCAGAGCAGGTTAGCCGTGCCCGAGGGGAAGACACAGATCGGCGTGTCCCTGCCCCTCAGGGCGTGCATGAGCGTGGAGACGGTGCCGTCGCCGCCAGAGAGGACGATGGTGTCGAAGCCGTCGACCTCGGCGCAGGCCTCCTGCGCGGTGAAGTCCGGCGCGAGCATCCTGAGCACGCACTCATCCCCGGGGTGCACGAGCGCCCGCATGAACTGGAAGATGGCGTCCGAGCCAAAGCCGGACTTTGGGTTGTGGATGACGAGCGTGCGCACGACGTTCCTCCCGTTGGGCCCCGAGGGCCGGTTTGTGTCATTATGGGTCGGTCGGCATGCCGACTCGAACAAGTTTAGCCAAACCGCGCGAAGGGACGAGCGCCCTTGTACCTCTCCACACAAGACCAGCTCGAGGACTTTTGTCAGAAGATCGCCGGCGAGAAGATCGTCGCCGTGGACACGGAGTTTCTCAGGGAGCGGACCTACTTTCCCAAGCTCTGCCTGGTGCAGGTGGGCGCTGGCGGCCTGACGGCCGCCGTCGACCCCATCCTCATCGAGGACCTCTCGCCGCTGGCGCGCATCTTCGAGGACCCGACGGTGACCAAGGTCCTGCACGCCTGCGGCCAGGACCTCGAGGTCCTGCTCGACGGCATGGGCTGCGTCTGCGCCCCGGTCTTCGACACGCAGCTCGCCGCCGCGTTTTTGGGGCTTCGCCAGCAGGTGAGCTACGGCTCGCTCGTGGAGTCCTACTGCGGCGTGCGCCTGCCCAAGGCCGAGTCGCTCACCGACTGGTCGCGCAGGCCGCTCGACGCCGAGCAGCTGGAGTACGCCGAGGACGACGTACGCTATCTCCCGGGCATCTACGAGCGCATGGTCGCCGAGCTCGCCCGTCTGGACCGCCTCGGCTGGGTGAGCCCCGAGATGGACGCGCTCTGCGACCCCGCCAAGATCAGGCGCGACCCCTCGGAGGCGTTTCTGAGGCTCCGCCGCTCCGGCTCGCTCACGCGCCGGCAGCTCGCCGTCGCGCGCGAGGTGTGCGCCTGGCGCGAGGGCGTCGCCGCCGAACGCGACGTGCCGCGCAAGTGGGTCGTCTCCGACGAGGTCGTGGTCGAGGTGTGCAAGCGCATGCCCGGCTCGCTCGACCGTCTGCGCCGCATCCGCGGCACCGAGCAGCTCTCCGACCGGGACGCCCGCGGCCTGATCGACGCGGTGGCCCGCGGCGTGGCCTGCCCCGCGGAGGAGTGCCCCCGCGTCACCAAGCACGTCCGCCCGTCGGCCGAGACCGAGGGCGTCATCGACCTCATGTACGCGGTGCTGCGCCTCGTCTCCGAGAGGAGCGGCGTCGCCACGCAGCTCATCGCCACCCGAGACGACCTCCTCGACTTCCTCCAGGACCGCAGGCGCTCGCCGCTCTCCCGCGACTGGCGCTGGGAGCTCGCCGGTGAGACGCTCGACCGGCTGCTGAGCGGCGAGGTCGGGCTCACCGTCAAGGCCGGGAAGATCGAGCTTCTGTAGGCGCCTCGCCTCCCGTCCCGCGCACGTAAGGCGCGGGTAATTGTTGTCCGGTCGGGTGGGTAGAATGTTCCCATCCACTTCGATTGGAGACGATATGCCTCTGTACTATGGGTTTGGCTACGGGATGGACATGGAGTACCTCCTGGTCGCGCTCGTCGCGCTCGTGATAGGCGGCGCGGCGCAGGCCTACATCAGGAGCACCTACGCCAAGTGGGCGCGGGTGCCCGCCAACGTACCCGGGACCGGCGCCGACGTCGCGCGGCGCATGCTCGCGGAGGGCGGCGCCGAGGGCGTGGGCATCACGCGCGTCGCGGGCTCGCTGACCGACCACTACGACCCGCGGGACAACCGCCTGCACCTCTCGGACGACAACTACCACGGCGCCTCGGTCGCCTCCGTGGCCGTCGCCTGCCACGAGGCGGGCCACGCCATCCAGGCGGCCCGCGGCTTTGGGCTGTATCGCCTCCGCACCGCGCTCGTGCCCGCCGTCAACATCGCGCAGCAGGGCTGGGTGCTCGTCCTGCTCGCCGGCATCCTGCTCAACCTCGCCGGCCTCGTGCGCCTGGCGATCGTGCTCTTCGCCGTGGCCGTGGTCTTCCAGCTCGTGACGCTCCCCGTCGAGATCGACGCCTCCCGCCGCGCGGTGGCCTACCTCTCCGCCAACGGGTCCGGGATGGACGAGCGGGGCGCTCGCTCCGTGCTCACCGCCGCGGCGCTCACCTACGTGGCCGCCGCGCTCACCTCGATCATGCAGCTGCTCTACCTGCTCAGCCGCTACGGCGGCCGAGGGGGAGGGGACCAGTGATGGGGGAGGCGCGCCAGGAGCAGGCCCCGCTCTCCGTATCCGACGCCGTGGCGCTCGCCAAGGGCGCCGTCTCGGCCTGGCCCACGCTCGTGGTCACGGGCGAGGTCTCGGGCTTCCGCGGGCCCAACGCGCGCTCCGGGCACTGCTACTTCGAGGTGAAGGACGACGGAGCGGCCATGAGCGTCATTGTGTGGCGCGGCACCGCGGCCAAGATGGGCTTTGAGCTCCGCGACGGCCTCGAGGTCCAGCTCACGGGCAAGTTCGACGTCTACAAGGCCTCCGGCAAGCTCTCCTTCGTCGCGAGCAGGGTGGAGGTCGCCGGCGAGGGGCTCCTGCGCCAGCAGGTGGCCGAGCTCGCCCGCCGCCTCGAGGCCGAGGGCCTCATGGACCCCGCGCGCAAGCGCCACGTCCCGGCGTTCTGCTCGCGCGTCTGCGTCGTGACCTCGCTCTCCGGCAGCGTCATCGAGGACGTCAAGCGCACCCTCGCTCGCAGGAACCCGCTGGTCGAAATCGACGTCGTGGGATGCTCCGTCCAGGGCGCGGACGCCCCCGCCACCATCGTGCTGGCGCTCGCGCGCGCCGCGGCGGCCCGCCCGGACGCGATCCTGCTCGTCCGCGGGGGAGGGTCGTTCGAGGACCTCATGTGCTTCAACGACGAGACCCTCGCGCGCGCCATCGCCGCCTGCCCCGTCCCCGTGGTGACCGGCATCGGCCACGAGCCGGACACCACGATCGCCGACATGGTCTCCGACCGTCGCGCCTCGACGCCCACGGCCGCCGCCGAGTCCGTCGCGCCCGCCATCGACGAGGTGGAGCGCCAGATGCTCCAGCGCCAGGTCCGCCTCGGGCGGGCGATGTCGGCCGCGCTCGCCGTGCGCTCCCAGCGCGTGGAGGCGCTCGGAACGCTGCTCTCGGGCCACATGGGCGCCTCCCTCTCGCGCCGTCGCGTCGCGCTCGACGCCCTCGCCGCGCGGCGCTGCCTCCAGGACCCGCTCGCGCCCATCGAGGCGCGCCGCGCCGACCTGCTCCAGACCGAGCAGCGCCTCCATGACGCCATCCCGCGCGCCCTCGCTCATCGAGGCGAGTCCGCGGAGCTTCTCGCCGCGCGCCTGCGCGACGCCGCCCCGCGGCTGCTCCGCCCCGCGGAGGCCACGCTGGCGCGCCTCGCGGCCTCGCTCGACGCGCTCTCGCCGCTCGCGGTCCTCGCGCGCGGCTACGCGATCGCCCGGGACGCCGCGGGCCACGTCGTCAAGGACTCCTCCGAGCTTACCTGCGGCGACGAGGTGCGCGTCCTTCTCGGCACCGGATCTTTTGACGCGACGGTTCGCGCCGTCAACAACGGATAGGGCCCACGCCCGGAAAGGCAGAGACACCATGGCAGACGAGACCTACCGCCCCATCGACGAGATGACCTTTAAGGAGGCCTCGATCGAGCTCGAGCAGATCGTGCGTCAGCTCGAGTCCGGCGACCTCGAGCTCGAGGACTCGCTCACGCTCTACGCGCGTGGCGTCGAGCTGCTCAAGAGCCTGCGCGAGCGCCTCTCGGGCGCCGAGCAGAAGGTCCGCGTCCTTCTCGACGCCACCGACGAGAACGCCTCGACCACCGACACCTCATCGGCGCCGAGCACGGCGTATATTGACGAGTAGCCAACCGAAAGGAGCGCGCATGTCCGACTGCATCTTCTGCAAGATCGCCAACGGCGAGATCCCGAGCGAGTTTCTCTACGAGGACGAGAACGTCGTCGCCTTCAACGACCTCAACCCCCAGGCGCCCGTCCACGTGCTCGTGGTGCCCAAGGCCCACCATGACAACTTCGTCGACGACGTCCCCGCAGAGACGCTGCTCTCGATGGAGCGCGCGGTCAAGGCGGTGGCCAAGAAATGCGGCGTCGCCGAGTCGGGCTTCCGCTGCATCATGAACACGGGCGCGGCCGCCGGCCAGACCGTCATGCACCTTCACATGCACGTGCTCGGCGGGCGCGGTCTCGGCGAGGGCCTGCTGCCCGCTTAACGATTTGTTCCCCGGCACAGTCCCTCGGCGCGCCCGAGGGCGTATCATGGGACACGTCAACGGAACGTGTGTGGGGGAGTCCCCTCGAGAGGAGAGTCATGAACGTCCTTGTCATCAACGCCGGCAGCTCGTCGCTCAAGTACCAGCTTCTTGACGTCGACACGCGCGAGGTCTATGCGAAGGGCAACTGCGAGCGCATCGGCATCGACGGCTCCTTCGTCGGCCACGAGGAGATGGGCGGCGAGAAGCAGAAGCTCGAGGTCGCGCTTCCCGACCACAAGACCGCCATCAAGTACGTCTTCGACATCCTCAAGACCGTCGACAAGCCCATCGGCGGCATCGGCCACCGCGTGGTCCAGGGCGGCTGGTACTTCCCCGAGTCCGCGATCGTGACCGACGAGACGCTCGCCCAGGTCCGCGAGGTCGCCCCGCTCGCGCCGCTGCACAACTACGCCGAGGCCGACGTCATCGAGATCTGCCGCGACATGTTCCCCGAGCTCGGCAACGTCATCGTGCCCGACACCGCATTCCACTACCACATGCCCGAGCACGCCTGGCGCTACGCCATCCCGCGCGACGTCGTGGACACCTATCACGTCCGCAAGTACGGCGCCCACGGCACGAGCCACCGCTTCATCTGGCGCACCGTGCACGAGATGATGGGCGACAAGACCCACAAGCTCGTGAGCTGCCACCTCGGCTCCGGCGCGTCCCTCTGCGCCATCCAGGACGGCAAGTGCATGGACACCACGATGGGCCTCACCCCGCTCGACGGCCTGATCATGGGCACCCGCTGCGGCACGCTCGACCCCGCCACGGTCTTCTACCTCAGCCGCGAGGCGCACATGAGCGTCGACGAGATCGACACCATGATGAACAAGAAGTCCGGCCTGCTCGCGGTCTCCGAGGTCTCCTCCGACTCCCGCGACATCGAGGCCGGCGCCGAGAAGGGCGACGAGAAGTGCCAGATGGCCCTCGACATGTTCAACTACCGCGTCTCCCAGCTCTTCGCCGAGATGGCTGCCTCCATGCAAGGCGTCGACACGATGGCCTTCACCGCCGGCATCGGCGAGAACGCGCCGGAGATCCGCGCCGCGATCTGCGAGCTGCTCGGCTGGATGGGCGTTAAGATCGACGACGAGAAGAACGCGATCCGCTCCGACGAGCCGCGCGTGATCTCCACGCCCGACTCCGCGATCACCGTCATGGTGGTCCCGACCAACGAGGAGTACATGATCGCCCTCGACGTCGAGGAGCTTCTCGGCTAGCGCATGCCCGCATCGAGCTCTGTCGGGCCCGGGTCTCCTGCGGGAGGCCCGGGCCCCGTTCTTCTCGCCTGCCGCGCCCGCTGCGAGGGTGTGTACACCGCCCCTTGAGGGTATGTACACCGTTCGAGCTCGGGCGGACAACGTTGCCGCAGGTAGATGACGTGCCGAGAAGAACGGGACAGGCAGCGCGGTGTACATACCCTCATGGGCGGTGCGCACACCCTCGCGGTTGTCCCGCCTTCGTTAACGTTCCGGCACCAGGCGGTTTAAATCCTACCGGCATGGGTACAATTTGGGGATGTGAACGGACCCAAGGGAAAGGATCCCCATCATGGCCCTCAACGACCTCGTGCTCAGCCGCCGCCGCGCCCTCGGGCTCGGCGCCGCGACCCTCTCTGCGCTCGCCATCGCCGCCTGCGACGCCGAGGCGCCCGCCCCTGAGGGCGACGACTCCTCGGAGACCCCCGAGGAGGCGCAGCTCGACGTCACCGCCTACGACGACCTCATCGCCACCGGTTCCGTCGCCGCGGAGGACGACATCGCCGCCTCCGAGTGGGCCTCCAAGGTCAAGGAGGCCGGCACCCTGCGCGTGGGCGGCGTCCAGACGTCGCTGCTCTTTAGCCTCCTCAACGAGAAGGACGGCAAGACCCGCGGCTTCGACGCCGGGCTCTTCCAGCTGCTCGCCCGCTACGTCCTCGGTGACGAGAACGCCGTCGAGATCACGCAGGTGACGTCCAACACGCGCGAGTCGGTCCTCCAGAACGACCAGGTGGACGCCGTCTTTGCCACCTACTCGATCACCGACGCCCGCAAGGAGGTCATCTCCTTCGCCGGCCCGTACTACACCACGCAGCAGTCCATCCTCGTGATGGCGGACAACGAGGACATCAACGGCCTCGAGGACCTCGCCGGGCGCAACGTCGCCGCGCAGTCCGGCTCCACCGGCCCGAGCATCCTCGAGGAGTACGCGCCCGACGCCACCGTCCAGGAGTTCGCGACCGACGAGGAGGCGAGAAGCGCCCTCGAGCAGGGCCGTGTCGACGCCTACGTCATCGACACCGCCATGCAGATGGGCAACATGACCCGCAACCCCGGCCGCTATCGCCTCGCGGGCGAGGAGTTTGGCCCCGTCGACCCGTACGGCATCGGGCTTCCGCTCGACTCCGACGGCGTCGAGTTCGTGAACGCCTGGCTGCAGCGCATCGAGGTCGAGGGCCTCTGGGCGAGCCTCTGGCAGGTCTGCATCGGCGACCGCGCGGGCATCGAGAGCGCGCCCGAGCCACCTGCCATCGGCGCGTAACCTGTCAACCTGCACGTTGGGGACAGTCCCCAACGTGCATATGTGAATTGGGGACTGTCCCCAAATCACATAAAACTTTTCTGCAAATTGGGGACTGTCCCCAATTGACAGGGGGAGGTGAGCATGGGGCTTTCCGAGCTTCTCGGCACATACGGCGACAAGTACCTGCAGGGGCTTCTCGCCACTTGGTCCATGGCCGCGGTGAGCTTTGTCTTTGTGATGGCGCTCGCGGTCGTGGTGACGGTCGCGCGCGTCTCGCCGTATAGGCCGCTGCGCGTCGCCGGAGACCTCTACGTGCAGGTCTTTCGCAACATTCCCGGTGTCGCGCTGCTCATCATCATCGCCTACGCCCTGCCGGAGCTGCGCATCGTGCTCGACTGGCGCACCTGCGTCATCGTGACGACGATCCTTCTGGGCTCGGCCTTTGGCTCGGAGAACTTCATGAGCGGCATCAACACCATCGGCGTGGGGCAGATCGAGGCCGCGCGCTCGCTCGGGCTCACCTTCACCCAGATCATCCGCAAGATCGTGGTCCCCCAGGCGCTGCGCACGACGGTGCTCCCCATGACCAACCTGCTCATCGCCGTCATGCTCACCACGGCGCTGGGCTCCCAGGTGCCGCTCAACCCCCAGGAGCTCACCGGCGTCGTCTCCTACGTCAACACGCGTGCCACGGGCGGCATCCTCGCGTTTCTCGTCTCTGCCCTGTGCTACGTGGGCACGGGCTTTGTGATCTCGTTCGTCGGCAACCGCATCGACCGGAGGGTGAGGATCCTACGATGAGCTCTACACGCACCCTCTCCATGCGAGACGCCCTCTACGAGACCCCGGGCCCGCGCACGCGGCGGCGCGTGCGCATCGGGACCGCGATCTCAGCCGTCGTGGTCCTTCTCGCCATCGCCGCCGTGGTCCGCCAGTTCTGGGTCACCGGGCAGCTCGCGCCGCGCTACTGGTCGTTCTTCCTGCAGTGGACCACGTGGCGCTTCCTCGGCCAGGGCCTGCTCGGCACCGTCGCGGTGGCGCTCACCGCAGGCGCCATCGCGCTCGTCCTCGGGCTTCTGCTCATGCTTGGCCGCACGAGCGGGGTGCGCCCCCTCGCGGCGCTCTGCCGCGTGGTCACGGACTTCTTCCGCGGCGTCCCGAGCCTCCTGCTCATCTACTTCTTCTTCCTTGTCCCCTCGCAGCTGGGGCTCAAGCTGCCCGCCTTCTGGATGCTCACGCTGCCGGTCGCGCTCGCGGCCTCCGGCGTGCTCGCCGAGGTCTTCCGCGCGGGCGTGAACGCCGTGCCGCGCGGGCAGGTCGAGGCCGCGCTCTCCATCGGCCTCAACAGAGGCAAGACCATGCGCAAGATCGTGCTTCCCCAGGCGGTGCGCTACGTGATCCCCTCGCTCATCGCCCAGCTTGTCGTCGTGGTCAAGGACACGACGGTGGCCTATGTGGTGAGCTACCCCGACCTCATGCAGAACGCGCGTGTCCTCATCACGAGCTACGACGCGCTCGTCTCGCTGTACCTGGTCATCGCCGTCATCTACATCCTCATCAACTACGCGATCAACAAGGCGTCGGTCTACGTGGCAAACAAGACCGGCGTCAGGATCGTCCGCTAGGGAACGGAGCGTCATGAGCCAAGAGCACGCAGGCGAGAAGAACGTGCCGGTCATCGAGCTGCGCCACGTCGACAAGCACTACGGGGACCTCCACGTCCTGCGCGACGTGAGCCTCTCGGTGGCGCGCGGCGAGGTCGTCGTCATCATCGGGCCCTCGGGCTCCGGTAAGTCGACCCTGTGCCGCACCATCAACCGCCTCGAGACCATCGACTCCGGCGAGATCCTCATCGAGGGGGAGCCGCTGCCACAAGAGGGGCGCGAGCTCGCGAGGATGCGCTCCGAGCTCGGGATGGTCTTCCAGCAGTTCAACCTCTTCGCGCACATGAGCGTCCTGGACAACGTGACGCTCGGCCCGCGTGAGGTGCTGGGCCAGCCAAAGGAGGAGGCCGAGAGGTACGCGCTTGAGCTTCTCGGACGCGTGGGCGTGGCTGAGCAGGCGCACAAGGTCCCCGCCCAGCTCTCCGGCGGCCAGCAGCAGCGCGCCGCCATCGCGCGCTCGCTCGCCATGAGGCCCAAGGCGATGCTCTTCGACGAGCCCACGAGCGCCCTCGACCCCGAGATGATCAACGAGGTCCTCGACGTCATGGTCGAGCTCGCGCGCGGAGGTATGACCATGATCGTGGTCACGCACGAGATGGGCTTCGCCCGCCGCGTCGCCGACCGCGTGGTCTTCATGGCCGACGGTCAGATCGTCGAGGAGGGCGTGCCTGACGCCTTCTTCGACCACCCAAAGAGCCAGCGCGCCCGCGACTTCCTCGACTCCATCAAGGGGCACTAGCATGGCGAGAAGACCGGTCGTTCTTGTCGCCCCTCGCTGGGAGGCGCCCGTCGTCGAGGGGTCGGAGACCATCGCGCCGCAGGAGGCCATCGCGGACTGCTTCGTGGACGCGATCCTCGCCGCAGGGGGTCTGCCCCTCATGATGGCGCTCACCGAGGACGAGGACGTCATCGCTGAGTACGTGGAGCGTGCCGACGGCGTTGCCGTGCCGGGAGGGCCCGACGTGAGCCCCGCGCTCTGGGGCGACGAGCGCCCCTACGACCCGACGCTGCTCTGTCCCCAGCGCGACGCCTTCGAGCTGCCGCTTCTGCGCTCTGTCGTTGCCGCGGATAAGCCCCTGCTCACCACCTGCCGCGGCACGCAGCTCCTGAACGTCGCGCTCGGTGGCACGCTCTGCATGGACGTGCCGAGCCTCGGCGCGCGCGAGGGCATGGTCCAGTGGCGCCACACCGGCATTCTGAACACCGTCTGCCACCCCGTGGAGGTGGAGGAGGGCTCCCTTCTGTCACGCGCGCTCGGCGGCGCCGCGCTCGTGCAGACGAACTCCGCGCACCATTGCTGCATCGACCGCCTCGGCGAGGGCGTGAGACTCGTCGCGCGCGCGACCGACGGCGTCCCCGAGGGCATCGAGGTCCCGGGCAGGCGCTTCTGCGTCGGCGTCCAGTGGCACCCCGAGTACACGTGGCGAGAGGTGGAGACCGACCTCACCCTCTGGAAGAGCTTCGTCGACGCGTGCCGCTGACCGCGGGTCCTCGGCCTGTTTCACAGGCTCAGCGATCGCTTCGCTCGCTCGCTGCGCGAAATCGCCTGTCGAAACAGACCGAGGGACCGCGGTCAGCGGACGTAGTGATACGCGATCCGCGGGGTGCCGTCCTCGACCCAGATCGTGCCGCGGCGGACGAAGCCGCACTTCTCGAGCGTGCGCCGCATGGGGGCGTTGTCGGCGTGGGTGTCGGCGCGGACGTTGCTGTGCTCCGCACAGAGCCACGCGAGCATGCGCGAGCCGGCACCGCGGCCGCTCTCGGCGACCGCGAGGCGGTGCATGACCCAGTAGGGGTCGTCGTTAAGCCAGGAGTCACCCTCGATCACGGCGTAGGTGGGGTCCGGTCCGGGAAGGACGCTCATGACGGCGATGGGGCCTGCCCCCTCGTCAAGCACCCAGAGGGCGTCGGCCTCGAGGTCCTTCTCGGCGTCCAAGAGGCCGGGGTAGTCACCGGGCCACTGCGTGGGGTTGCCGTTTGCGCGCATGAAGGAGCGCGCGGCGGCGTAGATGTGGCAGACGGCCTCGAGGTCGTCTGCGGTTGCAGGGCGAATCTGGCCCATGGCTAGAACGGCCTCATGGTGAAGGTGCGCTCGAAGGAGGCGCCCGGCTCCAGCTTCACGGTGCCGCGCTTCTCCTCGAAGACGTCGGACTCGTCGTAGGCCGTCGCGCAGCCGATCCAGGGCTCGATGGCCAAAAACGGCGCGTCCTCGCTCGCCGTCCAGACGCCGAGGAAGTCAAAGCCGTCGAAGCCGACCTCGACGCCGTGGCCCGACGGGCCCTCCAGGCGCACGCTACGGCCCGGGACCTCGAGCATCACGATCGTGAGGAGCTCGGCGATTCTCTCGTGCGAGAGCCTCATGCGGTCGGAGTCGCAGAAGAGCTCGGTCATGTGCGAGAAGTCGTGCATGCCGGCCTCGTCGATGCGGGGCACGCGGGCGGTCCAGGCCTTGGGGAAGACGAGCTCGTAGTCCGAGAAGGACGCGCCCTCCTCGCCCGGGACGGGCACGTTGAACGCGGGGTGGCCGCCAAAGGTGAAGGGCATGACCACGTCGCCGGTGTTGGTGACCTTGAAGGTCTGGGCTAGGCTGCCGTCGACGATGGCGTAGGTCATGTTGAGGCGGAAGTCGTACGGGTAGCGGGCGCGGGTCTCGTCGCTGGAGTCGAGCTCGTAGGTCACGCTCGTGGGCGTCTGTTCCACGATCGCGTGGTCGTAGTCGCGCGCGAGGCCGTGGCGCCCAAGCGTCACGGGGCCCTGCTCGCTCACGGCGCGGCCGTCGCGCAGGACGCCCACGATGGGGAACAGGATCGGCGCGCGACGAGGCCAGAACTTCTCGTCGCCCTGCCACAGGTACTCGCCCTCGCCGAGGCGCAGGCTCATGAGCTCGGCGCCGTCGGAGGTGATGGTCGCGGAGACGGTGCCGTCGGAAATGGTCGTGAGCGTTGCCATGTGTTCCTCCTCTGTTGTCCCTATCTCTCAAAACTCTATATGCCGTGCGTGTGTTTGTTGCGCTTGTCTTGCCGAATGGGGCGTAAGTCGCGGCAAACGGGGCGTTTGTGTCATAATGTGCCGATGACTGACGCCCGAGCGGCGTCGTAAGGAGCATATCCGTGCGTCGAGGCGTCGGCGGCGGCGCGCCGCCTGCCAGCGTCCGCTAAGGAGGAACGCATGATCATCGAGGAACTGCTGCGTTACGGAATCGCCCACACCGAGGAGAAGACGGTCATCGACGCGTCGCCGGCCGTTCTCATCGAGACCGCCGTCGAGCGCGGCGAGGGCGAGCTTACGAGCACGGGCTCCCTTTCCGTCATCACCGGCCAGTACACCGGCCGCTCCCCGCAGGACCGCTTCATCGTCGACACGCCCGACGTCCACGACAAGATCGCCTGGGGCAAGGTCAACGTGCCCTTCTCCGAGGAGAACTACCAGAAGATCAAGAGCGAGGTCATCGGCCACCTCTCCGAGCGTCGCCTCTTCGTCGTGCACGGCCTGGCCGGCGCCGACCGCCGCTACTCCCGCAAGATCTGCGCCATCTGCGAGCTCGCGAGCCAGGCGCTCTTCGTCCATCAGATGCTCGTCCGCCCGACCGACCAGGAGCTGCGCGACTTCGGCGAGGCCGACTTCGTCGTGATGGCCGCCCCCACCCTCAAGCTCGACCCGGAGGTCTACGGCACCCACTCCGAGGCCGCTGTCCTCATCAACTTCCAGGAGCGCATCATCCTCGTGGTGGGCACCCAGTACTCCGGCGAGATCAAGAAGTCGATCTTCTCGGTCATGAACTACCTGCTCCCCGTTGAGGACCACGTGCTCACGATGCACTGCTCCTGCAACATGAACCCGCGCTCTCACGGCACCACGGTCTTCTTTGGCCTCTCCGGCACCGGCAAGACGACCCTCTCCGCCGCCGAGGACCGCCTGCTCATCGGCGACGACGAGCACGGCTGGGCCGAGGACAAGGTCTTCAACATCGAGGGCGGCTGCTACGCCAAGACCATCGACATCACGCCCGAGACCGAGCCGCAGATCTGGAACGCCATCCGCTTTGGCTCCATGTGCGAGAACGTGATGGTCGATGACGAGACCCGCGTCGCCGACTACTTTGACACCTCGCTCACCGAGAACGGCCGTGTGGCCTACCCCGTCGACTTCGTGCCGGGCGCCGTCAAGAAGGGCCGCGCCAAGCGCACCCCGGACGTCGTGATCTTCCTCACGGCCGATGCCTTTGGCGTGCTGCCGCCGATCGCCAAGCTTGACCGCAACGCCGCCATGTACCACTTCATGACCGGCTTCACCTCCAAGGTAGCCGGCACCGAGCGCGGCATCAAGGAGCCGCAGCCCACGTTCTCCTCGCTCTTTGGTGAGCCGTTCATGCCGCTCGACCCCAACGTCTACGCGCAGATGCTCGGCGAGAAGATCGACAAGGGCGGCGTGCGCGTCTACCTCATCAACACCGGCTGGACCGGCGGCCCCTACGGCACCGGCAAGCGCATGAAGCTCGCCTACACCCGCAAGATGGTCGAGGCCGCCCAGTCCGGCATCATCGACGACTCCGAGTTCGTCCACGACGAGCGCTTCAACCTCGACGTTCCCACGTCCTGCCCGGGCGTGCCCTCCGAGCTCCTCAACGCCCGCAACACCTGGGCCGACCGCGCCGCCTACGACGAGATGGCCGAGAAGCTCGCCATGATGTTCGTCGACAACGCCGAGAAGCGCCTGCAGACCATGGCGCCCGAGGTCCGCGCCGCCGGCCCCAAGCCGATCATGGGCTAGGGCGTCCCACAGATAGATCCGCTGGGCGGGGTCGAGGTTCTTCTCGGCCCCGCCTTTGTGTGCCGCGAGACGGCTGGCTCTATTCCTCCTCACGTTGACAAGGATTCGAATGATGTATACCGCATGCAGAGTGCATCGTTCGAGAAAGGAGCGGTCATGCCGGCACTGCAGATCAGGGACCTCCCGCAGGGAACCTACGACGCCCTCAAGTGGCGTGCGGAGAGCGAGCACCGCAGCCTCGCGCAGGAGGCGACGGTGGCCATCGAGCGCCACCTGCAGCTCGTGCCCGGAGAGCCGCAGATGATGGGCTACGAGCGCCGAGCCCTCACCGAGGAGCAGGAGCGCCAGGCTCGCATCGCCAAGCGTAAGGCAATCTTCGCTGAGATCCACGACGTGCTCGGTCGCGTGGAGATTCCCGAAGACTTCCCCGACCCCGTCGAGATCATTCATGAGGGGAGGCGAGAGCGCGATGCTCGTCTTGGACTCTAGCGCTGCGATTTCCCTGGTGTTTGAGCGACCCGAGGCCGATACGCTTCGCACTTTGACCTATGAGGGCGAGAAGGTCATCGCCCCCGAGCTCTACGTCGCTGAAATGGCACATGCCGTCGAGAAGTATGTACGCGGGCAGTACGTCAATGCCGCCACCGGAGTCACGCTCTTCGGCAAGGCTTGGCGCTTGGTTGACGAGCTCATCCCGATGAAGGAGCTCGCTCTGGAGGCGCTCTCCGAGTCCCTGCGGCTCGGTCACTCCTCCTACGACGTCTTCTACTTCGTGCTGGCGCGCCGCAACGCGGCGACGATGCGCACGCTCGACCGGCACCTGCAGCAGCTCTGCCTAGAGAACGGCGTCAACTGCGTCTGCGGTCTAGACGTCGGAGACGAGCGCTGGACCGTCCGCAACGAGACCGAGGTGGGGCCGACGGGGATGGGCGGCGTCACACGCGAGGAGCTCGAGCATGCGGTTGGTCGCGATGCGAACGGGGTATAAGCGCCGATAAGGACATGGTTCTCAGAGCGGTCAAGGCGGGTGGTCGTGATGCGGCTGTCTCTTGGTCAGGTCTTAAGGCTCGCGGGCATCGCGGTGTTCACGTGCGTCTTCTGGTGCTGCGCATTGCTGGACGGGGAAGGCGCCGCCTATCCCTTCTTTTTTGCGTGCTACCTTGCGATCGTCGCAATTCTCGTCATCGACCTCCTGCGATCGCGTCGCGGTGACGACGGGCTGCGGCTTGCGGGTGCAGCGCGAGGCGCCTACCTCGCCCTCGTGATCGTCTGGGGAGTCCTCACGTTGATAGCCATCATCGCCGACGTGCACGTGGGGGCCTACGAACTGTGGAACTGGATGCTCACCGTGCTGATATGCCTGCCAAACGACCTTGCGTACCCGCCGCGCGACGCACCCAGCTACGACCCGCCGCTCCCGCAGCAGCGCTGACGTTCGCTTTCCCAGTGAGGAGATGCCGTGTGTACGATCAAGGTTGCGCCCGTCCTTGCGATCGCGCTGTCCCTGCTTCTCGTGGGCTGTGCACCGAGCACGCCCTCGAGCCAGAAGACCGGGGCACCTGGATCGAGGTCGACAGCCGGTGGAGCGAGGTCGACTGGGACCTGGAGTGGCTCGTCCGCGCCGAGTCCGCGCTCGAGGTCGCACGGGCCGCGCTTGCGGAGGCCTAGCCGACGCCTCGCTCCTGGCGAGGGTATGTACGCCCCACGGACGGCACGTTTTTCTCGTCAATGCCTCTGAGCTGCGACTTTATCGAGTGCACTGGATAGGTGAGCGTACACACCCTCAAAATGAGAGCCCCGACGCCTGGTGACGCCGGGGCCCCGTTTGCGTGAGGAAGGCCTCTGCTACGCGTGCATCTCGGCCATCTGGGCCTGGACGGCGGTGATGGCGACGACGCCCACGATGTCGTCGGCGGAGCAGCCTCGGGACAGGTCGTTCACCGGCTTGGCGATGCCCTGCAGGATGGGGCCGTAGGCCTCGGCGCGACCGAAGCGCTGGACGAGCTTGTAGCCGATGTTGCCGGTCTCGAGGTTGGGGAACACGAGCACGTTGGCGTGGCCCGCGACCTTGCTCTCGGGGGCCTTGAGGGCCGCGACCTCGGGCACGATGGCGGCGTCGAGCTGCAGGTCGCCGTCGATGGCGAGCTCGGGCGCCTTCTCCTTGGCAAACGCGGTGGCCTCCTGGACCTTCTTGGCGGTGTCGCCGCCGGCGGAGCCCATCGTGGAGTAGGAGAGCATGGCCACGCGCGGCTCGACGTCGTCCATGAAGGTGGCGAAGGAGTTGGCGGAGGCGATGGCAATCTCGGAGAGCTCGTCGGATGTCGGGTCGATGTTGAGGCCGCAGTCGGCGAAGACGAGCGTGCCGTCGGCGCCGAACTCCGGCGTCTGGGTGCACATGACCATGAAGGCCGAGACGAGCTTGGTGCCGGGGGCGGTCTTGAGGATCTGGAGGGCCGGGCGCAGTGTGTTGGCGGTGGAGTGGCAGGCGCCCGAGACCAGGCCGTCGGCGTCGCCCATCTTGACCATCATGGTGCCGTAATAGGTGGCGTCCATCATCTGGGCGCGGGCCTGCTCGATGGTCACGCCCTTCTTGGCGCGCAGCTCGGCGAACTTCTGGGCGTAGGCCTCGTGCTTGGGGGCGGTGGGGGAGGTCGGGTCGATGACGGTCACGCCCTCGACGTCGATCTTGGCCGGATCGCCCAGGATGACGAGGTTGGCGAGGTCCTCGGCCACGATTGTGCGGGCGGCCTCGATGGTGCGCGGGTCCTCGCCCTCGGGCAGGACGATCGTCTTCTTGTAGGCCTTGGCGGCCGCCTTCATTCGTGCGAGAAAGTCACTCATGGCATCCCTTTCGACTCTTCACAAAAAGCCCTTGATAGCGTGCGCTCGTCCCGCGAACTGTGCTTATCGGCGGTGTTGGCGACGGGCACGGGACCATTATACGGTCGAGGTGCTAGAATCTATCGAACGATTGGGCGAGCGCACGGTTCTTCTCGCCCCGCCGCCCACGGGCGGCCGCAAGCAGAAACGCTGAGAGGACAGGTATGGGAATCGAGAACGGTCTGCCCGCGGGGTTCAACCCCGATAGCTATGACGCCATCGTCGTGGGAGCGGGCTATGCCGGCGCCGTCTGCGCGCGCCGCCTCGCCGAGTCGTGCGGATTCAAGGTGTGCATCCTTGAGCGTCGCGACCACATCGCCGGTAACGCCTACGACTACGTCGATGACGCCGGGATTCTCGTCCACAAGTTCGGGCCGCACATCTACCACACGACCAACGAGCGCGTGAACCAGTTCCTCTCGCGCTTCACCGAGTGGACGAACTATCAGCACAAGGTCCTCGCCAACATCCACGGCACGCTGATGCCGGTGCCCTTCAACCACCGCTCGCTGCTCCTCGCCTTTGGGGAGGAGAAGGGCGAGCGCCTCTACCGCAAGCTCGTGGCCACCTTCGGCGAGAACAAGAAGGTGCCGATCATGGAGCTGCGCGAGAAGAACGACCCCGAGCTCGTCGAGGTCGCCGACTACGTCTTCGAGAACGTCTTCCTTCACTACACGATGAAGCAGTGGGGCCAGACGCCCGACCAGATCGACCCCTCCATCACCGGGCGCGTCCCCGTCTTCGTGGGTGACGACGACCGCTACTTCCCGGGCGCCCCCTACCAAGGCATGCCCGCGGAGGGCTACACCGTCATGTTCGAGCACATGCTCGAGCACGACCTCATCTCCGTCTTCCTGGGCGTCGACGCGCGCGACGTCATCAAGGTCTCCGACATGAGCGTCTCGGTCTGCGGGCGCCCGTACGGCGGCGAGGTCATCTACACCGGCCCGCTCGACGAGCTGTTTGGGCTTGACCTGGGGGCCCTGCCGTACCGCACGCTCGACATGCGGTTCGAGACGCTCGACCAGGACCGCTTCCAGCCCGTCGCCACGGTCAACTACACCACGAGCGAGGACTTCACCCGCATCACTGAGTTCAAGAACATGACCGGGCAGGTGGTTCCCGGCAAGACCACGATCATGCGCGAGTACTCCAAGGCCTACACCCCCGGCAGCGGCGAGACCCCGTACTACGCGATCCTCGAGGACGAGAACCTCGAGCTGTACCGCCGCTATCGCGAGCGCGTCGACGGCGTGGTGAACTTCCACTGCGTCGGGCGCCTCGCCGAGTACCGCTACTACGACATGGACGGCGTCGTGGCCTCGGCGCTCGAGCTCTCCGACGAGATCGTCTCGCAGCACAGCTAAGGATGCGCCTCAGGCGAGCCCCGATGAGGGGCTCGCTTCATGCGCGGGCACAGAAGGAAACCAGATGAGCAAGACCGTCAGCACCCCCAAGACCATCACCTTTGGCATTCCCTGCTACAACTCGTCCGCCTACATGGACCACTGCATCGAGTCCATCCTCGAGGGCACGGGCTACGCCGAGGACGTCGAGATTGTCATCGTGGACGACGGCTCCGTGAAGGACGACACGGCCGCCAAGGCCGACGCCTGGGCCGAGCGCCACCCCACCATCATCAAGGCAATCCACCAGGAAAACGGCGGCCACGGCGCCGCCGTCATGAAGGCCGTGGCCAACGCGAGCGGCGTCTACTTCAAAAACGTCGACTCCGACGACTGGGTGGACGCCGACGCCGTGCGGGCCCTCCTCGAGAAGCTGCGCTACTTCATCGGGCTCGGCGAGCACGTCGACCTCGTCATCACCAACTACGTCTACGAGCACGTGGAGGACGACACGCGCAACGTCGTCGACTACCGCCACGTGCTGCCGGTGGACAAGGTCTTCACCTGGAACAACATCGGCCACTTCATGATGTGGCAGTACCTGCTCATGCACGCGCTCACGTACCGCGTGGACGTCCTGCGCGAGTGCGGCCTCGAGATGCCCCCGCACACCTTCTACGTGGACAACATCTACGCCTACGTACCGTTCCCCAAGTGCCGCAGCATCTACTACCTCGACGTGGACGTCTATCGCTACTTCATCGGCCGCGAGGACCAGTCCGTCAACGACAAGGTCCTCACGAGCCGCGTGGACCACTACTGGCGCGTCGCGCGCGTGATGATGCACGCCTATCACGTCTACGACGACATCGACTCCGCGAAGCTGCGCAGCTACATGATGAACTACTTCACGATCATCATGGCCATCTGCTCGGTCTTCTCCAAGAAGAGCGACCGCCCGGACGCGATGGACGAGCTCCAGCGCCTCTGGGACGAGCTGCGCGCCTACGACAGGCGCATGTACCGCCGCGCCCGTCACGGCGTCGTGGGCCTCGCCACCAACCTCCCCGGCACCGTCGGCAAGGCCCTCACGCTCGCCGGGTACCGCGCGGCCCAGAAGCTGGTCAAGTTCAACTAGCTCGTCTAACCTTTCGCGCGCCGGGATGCCCCGCTGCGCTTCTCGTCTGGCTCACTGTGCTTCGCGCAGAAATCGCCTGACGAGAAGTGCAGCGGGGCATCGCTCTCGAGGCCGTCTCCCACCGCAAGGTTGAGCTAGAAACCCAGGCCAAGCTTCAGGTCAAATCTTGGTTGTTATAAGTTGGTGGGACGTAACGCACGGTCGTTGCTGGGCTCGATGCAGGGCGCCGGGCCGCAACCTCACAGGTCAGCCGCGGCAGGGTAGCCGTACGCTCCCACGGCCTGGCGGGCGCCGTCCGCGATGGCGCGCCCAAGTGCCCTCGTTGCGAGTGCGCCCACGACGTCCACGGGGGCCTCCACCTCGCCCGTGGCCATCACGAAGACGGTGTCGCCGTCGTTGGTGGTGTGGGTGGGGGAGATGGCGTGGGCGTAGGCGTCTGCGGACATCTGGGCGACCTTGGTGGCCTGAGCCTTGGTGAGGCGGGCGTTGGTGACCACGCAGGAGATGGTGGTGTTGGTGCGCGCGAGGGGCATCTTCGCGTAGCCGCCGAGAAGGACCTCGACGGTGTCGGCGATCGCGGATCCGTCCGGGGTGCGGACGCCCGCGATCTTCTCGCCCGTGTCCGGGTCCAGGACGTCGCCGCAGGCGTTGACTGCCGCGACGGCGCCGCAGACGAGCTCCCCGGCGCGCTCGACGTCCTCGCCGAGGCCCGACTTCATGGCGCGCTCCGGGCCCGCGAGCTTGCCCACGGTGCAGCCCGCGCCGGCGCCGACGTTGCCGCGTGCAAGCGGGGCGCCGTTGCCGTCGAGCGCCGCGACGCAGGCGGCGCGGCCGTCCTCGGCCGTGGGGCGCACGGAGGGGCTTCCGCAGGCGAGGTCGAACAGGCAGGCGCCCGAGACGATGGGCACCTTGGCGACGCCGACGTCGAGGCCCACGCCACGGCGCTCGAGCTCCTCGGCCACCCCGCAGGCGGCTGCGAGGCCGTACGCGCTGCCACCCGAGAGCACGACGGCATGGAGGACGTCGACCGTCTCCTCGGGGCGCAGGAGGTCGGTCTCGCGCGTCGCGGGGGCACCGCCGCGCACGTCGACGCCGCCGGTGGCGCCCGACGGGCAGCAGATGACGGTGCAGCCGGTGCCGGCCGCCCCGTTGGTCGCGTGGGCGGCATAGATGCCGGGAATCTGCGTGACGCTCTCGATGCTCTTGTCGCTAGGCAAGGGGTCCTCCCATCCTGATGGCCTCGGCCACATAGTCCTTCTCGTCTCCCATGAGGCGGGTTACCTCGCGCACGAGGCGCGCCACCGGCAGCCCCACCACGTTGGAGTAGTCACCGTCGATCCTCTCGACGAGCAGCCTGCCGGCGCCCTGGATGCCGTAGGCGCCCGCCTTGTCGAGCGGCTCGCCGGTCGACACGTAGGCGGCGATCTCGGCGTCCGTGAGCTCCCAGAAGGTGACGTCGGTGGTCTCGACGAAGCTCGCCCGCTCCTCTGCGGAACCGTCCTCGGCAAGGCTCAGCACGCAGACGCCCGTCGAGACGTGATGGGTCCTGCCCGAGAGCTCGCGGAGCATGCGGGCGGCGTCCTCGGGGCCCTCCGGCTTGCCGAGGGCCTCGTCGCCCATCCAGACGATGGTGTCCGCGGCGACGAGCAGCCCGTCGGAGGGGGAGGCGTCGAGCGTGGCGCGGGCCGCCTCCGCCTTCTCGGCGGCGAGGCGCGCCACGAGCTCCATGGGGGACTCGCCAGGCAGGCGGGCCTCGTCGATGTCGGCGGGGCGGATGTCGAGGTCGAAGCCGGCCTCTGAGAGCAGCTCGCGTCGACGCGGCGATTGCGAGGCGAGAATCATTCGTGTCCTTCCTGGATCGAGCGGGTTCTGTGAATTGGGGACAGTCCCCAATTTACAGAAAAGCGGGAGCCGCCTCTAGCGACTCCCGCTCAACGTCTGGTGACGCGTTGTCGAGCGTGCTACTCGACCACGATGGCGGAGACGGGGCAGTTGTCGGCAGCCTCCTGGGCGGCGTCCTCGGCCTCCTCCGGCACGTCCTCCTCGATGGCGACGGCGACGCCGTCGTCAGAGATGGAGAAGACGTCGGGGCAGGTGCCCTCGCAGAGCCCGCAGCCGATGCAATCCTCGTTGACCGTAGCCTTCATGGTGAAATCCTCTCTCTTGCTCGGGCCCTTCGCCCAAGTTGCCTATCTTTGTACACGTTTCGCGGCGAGCGCGCAACCGTCGCGGCCATATGTTCCAAATTGTCGGTCACCGTGCTGAGCTGCGGTTTATTCCTAGCAGCTCAGGGGGATTACCGTAGGGTCAGCGTCTGTGAATTGGGGACGTGTTATTTCGTGCAGACTTTTTGGGACAGGCCGTCAAAGGCCTATCCCAAAAAGTCTGCACGAAATAACACGTCCCCAATTCACAGACGCCGGAGGAGGGTGACGGTCTCGACGTGGAAGGTCTGCGGGAAGAGGTCGACGGGCGTCACGCGCGCGGGCGAGAACGTCCCCGCGGCCTCGAAGCGGGCGAGGTCGCGCGCGAGCGTCGCGGGGTCGCAGCTCACGTAAGCGATCGCTCGGGCAGGCTGCTCGGAGAGCCTGCGCACCACGTCCTCGGCAAGCCCCGCGCGCGGCGGGTCCACGACGATGACGTCGGCGTCGGTGTCCGGGAACTCTCTACCCGCGTCCCCCCCGATGGGGTCCACGTTGTCGAGGCCCGCGGACTCGAGGTTGCGCCGCAGGTCGCGCACGGCGGGCCCGTAGGACTCGACGGCGGATACAAAGCCCGCGCGCCGCGCGAGCGGCAGCGTGAAGGTGCCGGCCCCGCAGTAGAGGTCCATGGCCTCCTCGTCCTCCTGCGGGCTCAGCGCCCCCATCACGAGCTCAACGAGCTTCTCGGCCCCCTTGGTGTTGACCTGGAAGAAAGAGGGGGCGGAGACGCGCATGCGCTCCTCGCCCACGAGCTCGCCCCACGACCCCGCGCCGGAGAGGCACTCCACGCCGGCGATGCGGCGGGCCTTGGCGGGGCCCTTCTGCATCACGCGGACGACGGAGGTGGGCCTCAGCGCGTCAGCGAGCACCTTGGCCGCCTGGGCGCGCGGGAAGGCGCCGGGACGATCCCAGAGGGCGACCTCGACGTCCTTGGTGCGCCGCGACACGCGGATGCCCACGCGCTCGAGGTCAAGGTCGTGGCTGTTCGAGAGATAGGCGAGGGCGCCAGAGACCGACTTGACCGCCCCTGCGTGCGCCTTGTCGAGCAGCATGCAGCTCTTCACGCGGACGACGTCGGCCTCGCCGCGCCCGTGCATGCCGAGAACCGCGCGGCCGTTCTGTCGGGTCACCGCGAGCTCGACCTTGTTGCGGTAGCCCCACTGATCGCTCGGGGTGACGAGCGGCGCCACGAGCCCCTCCGCTCGCTCGGGCGAGAAGTGCCCGATGCGCGTGAGCGCGTCGACGACCCCGGCGCGCTTTGCGGCGGCCTGGGCAGGGTAGGAGAGCGCCGCCCAGGGGCAGCCGCCGCAGGCGCCCGCGAACGGGCACGCGGGCGCCACGCGGTCCGCGGAGGGCTCGAGCACCTCCGCCACGCGCGCGTGCGCCCAGCGGTCCTCCTCGCGGTCGACGACGGCGCGCACGCGGTCACCGGTCACGCCGCCCGCGACGAAGACGGTCTTCCCGCCCTCGTCGCGGGCCACGGCGTCCGGGCCGTAGCTCATGCGCTCGCAGGTCAGCTCGATCTCACGCGTCCCGCTCACTCGTCACCCCCGCCGAAGAGGGTGCCGAAGGCCTGGCCAAAGAGGCCGAGCGCACGGGAGACGCG